>CAZLDA010000249.1:0-6305 GCA_964557875.1 uncultured Pseudomonadales bacterium
TCGGCCTCATCGGGCTTGCCGATCCGCTGCGACCGGGCGTGCCGGCCGCCGTTGCCGAATGCCGGTCTGCGGGTATCCGCGTGGTCATGATCACGGGTGACTATCCGGCCACGGCACGAGCGATCGCGCGGAATGCGGGCCTCGATGCAACGAATGTGGTGACGGGCGACGAATTGCGAACGTTCTCCGACGCCGAACTCTCACAACGCGTGCGCAACGCAACCGTGTTCGCGCGGGTCATGCCGGAACAGAAGTTGCGCATCGTCAACGCATTGAAGGGCAACGGCGAAATCGTTGCGATGACCGGCGACGGCGTAAACGACGCACCGTCATTGAAGGCCGCGCACATCGGCGTTGCGATGGGCGGCCGCGGCACCGACGTCGCGCGCGAAGCCTCTTCCATGGTGCTGCTCGACGACGATTTCGGGTCGATCGTCACGTCGGTGCGCCTTGGCCGGCGGATCTACGACAACCTGCGCAAGGCGATGGCGTTCATCTTCGCCGTGCACGTGCCGATCGCCGGTATGGCGCTGCTGCCGTTGCTCACGGGGCTGCCGATCGTGCTCGGGCCGATCCACATCGCGTTTCTCGAAATGGTGATCGATCCCGTTTGTTCGCTCGTGTTCGAAGCGGAGACCGAAGAAGACGACGTCATGCGGCGACCGCCCCGATCGCCCGAGCAGCCGCTGTTCTCGAGCGCGTTGATCGGGTGGGGCGTGCTGCAAGGCGTGGTCGCGTTCGCGTTCGTCGGTGCGATCTTCGTCGTCGCGTCGTCGCGCGGTATGCCGTCCGACCAGGTGCGCGCGCTGGCATTCTTCTCGCTCGTGCTGTCGATCGTCAGTCTGATCTTCGTCAACCGTTCCTTCAGCGCGTCGCCGATCGTCGCGGTGACGAGGCGCAATCAGGCACTCGTGTGGGTACTCATCGCGGTGGCCCTCATCCTGTGCCTTACGCTGATTTGGCCGTTCGCGAGCAGCCTGTTTGGTTTCGGCCCCCTGCACGCCGACGACATCGCCGTGACCTTGGGCGCGGCGGCACTGGTGCTCGTTTCGCTCGAAGGGATGAAGCCGCACTGGCGCGCGCGATTGCGCGCCTAGCCACGAAGATCTTCAGGTTTTCGCGGGCGCGAGCATCGCGGCCATCGCGTTCAGATGCACCACGAACGGATCGACGGTGGAGTCGCGGTGCCAGGTATATTCCGTGCCGATTGCGATTGCCTCGGCGGCTTCGTTGCCGAACAACCGCGCGATGATCGCGAGCGCCATGTCCATACCGGCTGAGACGCCTGACGACGTCACCACGGCGCCGTCGTCTACCCACCGTGCGGCTTCGATCCACTTCACGGCGCTGCTCTGTGCGGTGGCGAGGCTGAAGATCTGTTTGTTCGAAGTGGCACTATGGCCGTCGAGCACGCCGCTCTTCGCGAGCAATGCAGAACCGGTGCAGACCGAGGCGGTGATCTGCGCGCGGGCCGAACGTTCGCGCAGGAACGCCATCAGCTTCTCGTTGGCGAGTTCCGGGAACGTGCCGATGCCTCCCGGTATCAGCAGCAGATCGAGCTGCGGCGCGTCGTCGAAACCGTAGTCGGCAAGTACGCGCGGCCCAATGTGGCCGTCAGCGACCGTGCCTGCGGGTACCGGGCCTGCCTGCTGCGCCACCATGTGGATGACCAACCGTTCGCGGCCGACCGAGGCGAACATCTCCAGCGGCCCGAATACGTCGAGCAGTTCGAAGCCGGGGTACAGAATCACGCCGAGTGTGAGGGGACGGGAGGGGGCAGTGCTGTTCGTCATTTCAATATCCGTTCAATTCGTGGCGGGTTGCTGGCAAGATCCTGATCGGGGATAGATTCTAACTTCATCGATGAGTGGCCGCTGATGCATACACCGTATCCGGAACTCAACGGTCGCGCGCAGGGGTGGCTGAAGTTCGTGCATCGCAAGGCCACCACGCCCGACGACTGGTCGTCGAGCGGCGCGCCGCGCAGCTGGTGGGACCAGTATTCGACGCCGCCGATGACGAACTTCCCGCGCTTCGATCTTGCCGACTCGGCCTATGCCGTCGCGCTCATGGCCGATAAGACGCCGGCGTGGCGCGAGGTGTACTCGAAGATCCTCGATGAGCTGGTGCAACGGCACACCACGTACTGGGCCGCGGTCGACTGGCTGACGCAGATCGGTACCGACCCGAAGCGCAAGATCTATCCCGAGGCATGGAAAGGCACGCTGATCCCCGAGCATCTCTGGGGCAACTACGACTCACCCGGCTGGACCGCGAACGGTATCGAGCCGTGGGGTTTGCAGCCCGATCCGATTCGCGCCGACGGCATGTTGTTCTTCAAGGGTTTCTTCAACCTGATCATGAGCCTGCACCGCTACGTCAGCGGCGACGATCGATGGAATCGTCCGTTCCCCGTGACCGGTCTCGAGAACCGTCAGTTCGAATGGACGCACGAACGCGTGGCGAATCATCTGACGGATCAATGGCGCCGCAATCCGGAAGGACCGCATTGCGAGAACACCAAGATCTGGCCGTACTGTCTTTCCGCCGCCGGACTCGGATTGAAGATGTTCGATCAGGTGGCGGGACGACGCACGCACGCAGTAGCGGAAGAGTGGTTCGACTTCGCGCGCAAGCACTACATGGAATTCGAAGACGGCAAGCTGCAATCGGTTGCGCTGTATTACGACCCGGTCGTCAATCACGTACATCACGTGGGTAAAGGCGGCGGACTTGCGGCGGCCTGGTATGTGCTGCCGCAGAATCCACCGCTCGCCGAAATGATGTATCTGGCCGCGGTCGAGAGCATCGGTTGGCGCAATCCGCGCGTGAGCGTCGCGATTCCCCCGGACCCGCGCGGCCTCGTGATGGGCGCGATGCTCGCGCGCGAATTTGGCGACGTGATCACTGAGGCGCGCCTGCACGATACGCTCGAGCGCGTGGCCGATCCGCGCTTCTTCGGCGTGGGCGACTGCGAGTTCGGTTTCTGGTTCCACTACGACGAACCGTGGCCGCGCGGCCAGCTGAGCGCGAGCCTGATGGTTACCGAAGTGGCCGACCCCGGCGACTGGCAGCGGCTGTTCAACAAACCGAACCTGACCAAGTTCGCAGAGCCGACTGTGGAAGGCGTCGACTTCCCAACGATCGGCTTGAGTCAGGCATGGAACGATCTGGAGCACGGCATGCTGCAGCTGCGCACGTACGTTGCCACGCAATCGGAGCGCGGCCGACAGACGCATTTCAAGGTGGTGAACATTCCGGACGTGGACGACGTATTCGTGCGCTGCAACGGTGAGGAGTTTCGCGGCTGGTCACGCGTAGGCGATCACGCCATCGACATTCAGACCCACGTCGACACGAATACCTTTCAGGTGTTCACCGGTTACCGCGCCGCGTTGCAGCGCGATGCGGTGCGCGATCTCGGCGAACTGAGCGTCGGCGTTTCTCCGGTGTCATTGTCGCTGAGCGGTCCGGCTGCGATGCCTGCCCTCAGCCGCGGCTCGATCGCGCGCGCCACCGCGTGTCCGTGCTGTGCCTGAAGACGGTCGTTGTCGAAGCCTCTCGTCGTAGCAAGGAGCGAAGCGATGGCGCTGGTCGATCTACCCCCACAACCTCGCGGAGTCGCATGGCCAACCGAGTCCTGGTCGCACGCGAAGCTGAAACCGCGCGACAGCGCCGCGTTCGAGCGGCACGCAGATGCGCTGTTCACACTGACGGCCGCGCAAGGGGTCACGTACGCGCTGCTCATCGTGAAGCACGGCGAACTCGTTTACGAACGCTATGCCGCCGGCGCGAACAACTTCTATCTGCAGTACTCGTGGTCGATGGCCAAGAGCATCACGCATGCGCTGGTCGGCATTCTGGTGCGTCAGAAGCGGATCGACGTGAACGCGCCCGCCGCAGTTCCGGAATGGCAGCGTGCCGGCGATCCGCGCCGCGAGATCACGCTCGATCAATTGCTGAAGATGCGCAGCGGCCTGAAGTTCGCGGAAGACTACGTGGACGGCGTCGTCTCCGACGTGATTCCGATGCTGAACTTCGAAGGGCGCTTCGATATGGGCGGGTTCGCTGCCGCAATGCCGCTGCAGCACGCGCCGGACACGTTCTTCTCCTATTCGAGCGGCACCACCAACATCATCTGCAGGATTCTGCGCGACATCGTCGGTGGTCCCACCGAGATGACCGCCTTCATGCGCGATGAACTGTTCGAACCGATCGGCATGCGCACGCCGCTTCCGAAGTTCGATCACTCGGGCACCTTCGTCGGCTCGTCTTATCTGCTCGCCTCGCCGCAGGACTTTGCGCGTTTTGGTCATCTGTACCTGCGCGACGGCGTGTGGGATGGGAAACGGATTCTGCCGGAGGGCTGGGTGGACTATGCGCGCACGCCGAGCCATGTAACGGAACTCGAGGCGTATGGCGCACATTGGTGGCTTACGCCGGGAAAGTCGCGGTTTCATGCCGCCGGTTACGACGGTCAGCGTATCCAGGTGGTGCCCGAGCAGGACATCGTGCTCGTGCGCTGCGGCCGCACGCCCGCCGCCGAAGCACCGTTCCTGTGGCAACAGACGGACGCCATTCTGGAATTGTTGTAAAGGGAGTCAACCTTGATAAAGCGATACTGGCCGATTGCGCTCGGCGTCGTGTTGATTGCAGCGGGCCTCGTGTACGAACTGCGCGGCGCGCTTGCGCTAAAACTCATGACCGCCGCCGCCGGCAGTGCGATGAGCGCCGATGCCATTGCAAATCTGCCTGACGGTCTAACAGTGGCGCTGTGCGGTGCCGGTAGCCCTTTGCCGGACCCGAACCGATCCGGGCCTTGCGTCGTAGTGGTAGCCGGGAAACATGTATACGAAGTCGATGCCGGCGCCGCCTCCGGCCGCAACATGACGCGGCTTGGATTTGCACCTGGTCGCATCGAGGCGTTGTTCCTGACGCATTTTCACTCCGACCACATCGATGGTCTCGGCGAAGTGGCCGAACTGCGCTGGGCGGGCGGCGCGCACACCGAACCGTTGCCGGTGATCGGGCCGACCGGCGTTCAGGAGGTGGTCGACGGATTCAACCTGGCATACAAGCTCGACGCCGGCTATCGCACCGCGCATCACGGCCCGAAAGTGACACCGCCCGAAGGTCGCGGCAGCGTCGCGCGCTCGTTCGATCCACCCGGCCCGGGCGCCGCACCCGTGGTGTGGTCGGCGGACGGCCTCACCGTGACGATGTTCAGCGTGCATCACGATCCGGTTGTGCCCGCCGTCGGTTACAAGTTCGAGTACGGCGGCCGCTCTGTGGTGATCTCGGGCGACACCGCGAAATCGTCGAATCTCGAACTGTTCGCGCACAACGTCGATCTGCTGGTGCACGAGGCGCTGTCGCCCGAACTCGTAGGCATTCTCGGCAGGGCGGCGGGCGAAGCGGGACGCGCAAACGTTGCGCAGATCATGGGCGACATCCTCGATTACCACACCGCGCCGGTAGAAGTGGCGCAGATCGCGGCGGCCGCGAACGTTCACCATCTGCTCTTCTATCACATCATTCCGCCGCTGCTCGTACCGGGTATCGAGGCCGCGTTCCTGAACGGTGTGGCCGACATCTACAAGGGTCCGGTAACGCTCGGACGCGACGGCACGCAAATCGTGCTGCCGAAAAACTCGACGGAGATCATCGTTGACCAACTCAGCCTTTGAGGGGTGGCGGAGTTTGCGGCGCTACAAGGTTGTTGGCGTTGCACTTGGACTTGCGATTGCGGGCTTTGCGGCGCGTGCGGCCGACCCGGAGCCGTGGGGTGAAGCGGGGCAGGACCCACCGAAGCTCGAACTCGTGATGAAGATCGTGGTGACCTGCGCGTCGCCCGAAGCCGTAGCACCCACGAGCGCGAGCAAAGACGGAGAGCGTCAGGAGATCTGGCCGATTCTCGGCGGGCGGTTCTTCGGCAAGAACATTCGCGGCACGGTGGTTCCGGGCGGCGGCGACTTTCCGGTGACGCGCCCCGATGGCGTGGAAGTGATCGATGCGTTGTATCGGCTGCGCACCGACGACGGTGTGACCCTCATCATTCACAACAAAGGGCTCGCGTACCCGGCCGCGAAGATCGAAGACACGCGTTATCGGCTGGTGCCCGAGTTCATCGCGCCGCAAGGCAAATACGACTGGCTCAACCGCTTCGTATTCGTGTCGACGCTCGTCGTACCCGTGCCGGCCGAATTGGCGCTTGCCAAAGGTCCGAACGAGAACGACCGCGTGATCGAAGTGTATCGAGTGCTCTAGCCCGTCATTTGTCGCTGCAATGAAAACTCGCGGCCTTC
>CAZLDA010000250.1:0-6274 GCA_964557875.1 uncultured Pseudomonadales bacterium
GTCGAGGTCGTGCGCGACAACTCCACGCAGATCCGCACGTCGACGCACCAGGTGCCGAAGTCGGTGCCGATCGAAGCGAGCGGTGCGTCGTATGCCGTGTCGCTGTGCACACCGGCGTCGCAGCGATCCTTCGTTTCGCACTCGACGGTGGCGAACGGCGACGGAATGACGAACAGTTTGCCGGTGACGGATGTGATGCCCGCGCTTTTCACCTGCGCTGCGAGCGATAGCAGACTTTCGCCGGTCAGCGAGGGATCGCCCGCGCCGACAAGGTACAGGTCACCCGTCAGACGTCCGTCATCGACCGTGCCGGCAGCAAGCAGCTGCGTTTTGAACATCTTGTCGGCGGGCCACACGTTGAGTGCGGTTGCCGCGACTACGAGTTTCGTCAACGACGCGGGCGTAAGGCGCGTATCCGGGTGGAGTTGTGCGACGACGCTGTTGTCGGAAAGGTCTACGGCCGCCGCGCTCACTCGAGCGCCGCTCTGCTGCAAGGCAGCCAGCGCGCCCCAGTCGCCGAGCGCTGCGTGCGGAACCGTGAGCAGCATGACGGAAAGGACGATGCGGTACTTCAACTGGAACTTGCGACGATGCCTGGACGGCCGTCTTCCACGACGAATGACTTCAACGTTTCAACCTCGGTAGCGGGATCGGTGACATCGGCGAGCGCGCGAAAGCGCGCGGTGATGGTCTTCGCGTCGATGTCGAGCAGGGCGTAGCCGCGCTTGCGGCTCTCGAAATATCGCACGTGCGGATTGTCGGCGAGGAACTTCACGAACAGATCGTATGGCGGCGGATGCGAAGACACCGACGTGCCGACGAGTTCGGTGGCGACCACCGGCGACTTCGCATCGTCGAAATCGAGCTTCAGATCGTTGGCCCAGAACGAATGGATGTCACCGGTGAGCACGACCGGATTCGCAACACGCGCATTGTGCAGATGCGAGATCAGCCGTTGTCGCGCGGCAGGGTAGCCGTTCCAGTCGTCGACCCAGTATTGGATTTCGCCGCCCTTCATGCGTTCGCGCAGCTGCGCCATCAACACGTCTTGTGCGACGAGGTTCCAGCGCGTGGGCGATTGCGCGAGCGCGTCGAACAGCCACTTTTCCTGCGCGTCGCCGAGCAACGATCGCGATGGTTCGCGCAACTCGGGACAACTCGCGTCGGACTCGGTGCGGTTGCCGCCGTGATCGGGCGGTCCATAACACGCGGCACGACTGCGATATTGACGACCGTCGAGTAACGAAATCTCCGCGAGCCCTCCGTAGCGGAAGCGATCGTGCACGCGCATTACAGCGCCGTGCGGCAAGGAGCGGCTCGGCCGCACGGGCATGTGTTCGTAGAACGCCTGATAAGCGGCGGCGCGACGTTGCAGGAACACGTCGGGGTCATCGAACGTCTGCGACCATTTGTCCGCGTAATCGTTCTGCACTTCGTGGTCATCCCACGTGACGATGCACGGCACCTCGGCGTGCAGACGTTGCAGATCTGCATCGGTTCGATATTGCGCATAACGATTGCGATACAGCGGCAGCGTAGTCGCTTCGACGCCGTCGCTGTGCGCACGAACCTTCGTGGGGCTCTTCTCGATGTATTCGTAGATGTAGTCGCCGAGGAAGATGGCGAGGTCGGGAGAATCGTCCGCGAGATGTCGGTACGCGCCGAAGTAGCCGTGTTCGTAATTCGCACACGAAGCGAAGCCCAGCGTCAGCCTCTTCTCGTCGGCATCGCTGGCCGGCAGTGTCGACGCCTTGCCGATTCGACTCTGCGCGTCACCGCTCGTGAACCGATACCAGTACGGTCGTCCCGGCGCGAGCCCCGTGACCTCGACGTGCGCCGAATACGCGAACGTTGCATCAACCGATGCATGGCCCGTGCGCACGATGTTCCGCAGCGTGGGGTCGGTGGCAATCTCGTAGCGGACCGTATACGAACCGGGACGCACGCCGCCGGGTTGCTCCGGGTCGCTCGACAGGGGTTGCGGCGCGAGCCGCGTCCACAAGACGAAACCATCTGCCGACGGTGTGCCGGCTGCGACGCCGAGGCTGAACGGATCGCCCGTGGACCATGTCGGATTCGCAAGCGCCCAATGCGGCATCACGATCGAGCCCGCTGCCGCAACCGCACAACGCTGCAGGAAAGCGCGGCGCGTTGCGAACGACGTTTCGCGTCGGCTTCTTGTCGGATGTCGCATCAGGGTTGTCGCAGGGCGTCGATGATTTCGGCGAGCGCATTCTCCACTGCGCGCGCGCTTAAGCCTAGATCTTCGAACGCTTCTTCCTGCCGACGAGTCGCCGACTTCATTGCTTCAGGTTCGTTGAGCCGCAAGCGCGCGTTGCACGGCGGGCTTCGCGTTCATCCGGTGCTGCAGGTCGACCACTTTCGGAAAGCGCTTCACGTCCACGCCGTCGCCCTCGAGCCATTGCGACAGCGTGAATAGATATGGATCGCAGATGGTGTATCGATCGCCCATTACCCACGGTCCCGCCAGCATGGTCGTTTCGATCATTTCGAAACAGTCGCCAACGGTTGTCGGTACTTTGCGCTGCATGTCGGCGATGGCCACGGGATCGTCTGCCCAGCGATAACCGCGCATGCGATGGGCATGCGCCACGTGCACGGTCGAACACAGATAACTGTTGAACGCCTGCACACGCGCGAATTCGTAAGGGTCGTCGAGCGGCGCGAGGTTCGCGGTTGGATAACTTTGTGCGACGAACGCGAGGATGGCGGGCGTCTCGGTCAAGATGCCGCGCTCGGTGACGAGTGCAGGAACCCGCCCCTTCGGATTGATCGCGAGATACTCGGATTTGCGTTGTTCGTTTGTGCGGAAGTCGACGCGAACTGTCTCGTATTGCGCGCCGGCTTCTTCCAATGCGATGTGGGAGGCCAATGCGCAGGTATTTGCGGCGAAAAACAGCTTCAGCATGAGAGCCTCATAACGCTGGACAGTCGAAGTCGCGCCAGTATAGTTGGCCTCTCTCCGGGGATGCGCAAACAAAAAGACGTGGCACCACGCGGCAGCACGCCGTTACCAACCGATCCGGTCGCTTGGTGGCGGAACTCCTACCAACGCGACCGGGACGCTTTCGAGCGTGCGCACGGGCGCCGACCCGAAACGCTGCTCGAATTGTCTACATGGCTCACCCGCATTCCGATCCGCGCGGAGCCTCGACCGCGTCAGTGACGGTAGTCGTCGCACGCGAACATGCTTACTCTTTTGCAAAAGAGACATTGCGATGCCAATCAGCCAACAAGAAAAAGCGAACCGGTTCGCCGAACTGCACCGTGGTTCCAAGGCATTCGTCATTCCGAATCCCTGGGATGCGGGATCGGCGCGCGCATTGGCGGGTCTAGGATTTCAGGCACTCGCAACTTCGAGCGGTGCGTCCGCCGGAGTGCTCGGCCGGCGCGACGGCGAAATCACGCGCGACGAAGCCATTGCGCATGCGCGAGCGATTGCCGCGGCGACCGACCTGCCGGTGTCGGCGGATCTGGAGAAAGGCTTCGGCGATTCTCCCGAAGCCGCAGCCGAAGCGATTCGCCTGGCGGCCGCGGCCGGCGTAGTCGGCGGATCGATCGAGGACGCGACCCAAGACAAGTCGAAACCGCTGTTCGATATCGGCCAGGCAACCGAGCGCGTAGCGGCGGCGGTGGCGGCTGCACGAGCACTGCCGTTCACGTTCACGTTGACCGCGCGCTCCGAGAATTTCCTGCGCGGCAATCCGAACCTCGATGACACCATTCGGCGGTTGCAGGCGTTCGAGGGGGCTGGCGCCGATGTTCTGTTCGCGCCGGCTCTGCCGACTCTCGATGCGGTGCGTGCGGTATGCAGTGCGGTGTCGAAGCCGGTCAACTTCATGATCGGCATGAAGGGCAGTTCGTTCAGTGTTGCAGAACTCGAAGCTGCGGGTGTGCGTCGCATCAGCTTGGGTGGAACGCTCTATCGCGCGGCGATGGTTGGATTCCTCGGCGCGGCGAAAGAGATCAAGGAGCACGGCACGTTCAGCTTCGTCGAACGCTTCTGAAAGAGGCTATTCCCAATACACCTCGATCTGGTGGCCGTCGGGGTCGCGGCAGCGGAACACAACGAAGTCGGGAAATTGATCCAAGGCGGTTGATTCGACGCCGTCTCGTGTCATGCGTTCGTGCATAGCGCGCACCTCGTCCGCACTATTCAGACGGAAGCCGAAGTGAAACCACGGTGGAAACGGGTCGAGCGTTTCCGCCGGCGCCAATGCGAGATCGAGCCCATCACCGGCGTCGCGCATGAACAGAATTTCTCCGTGCGAGACGTGATCGGTCAGCCCGAAGTTCGAGTAGAAGGCGCGAGCGCGCTCCACTGAGCGAACATGCAGATGCAGATGGTTGAGACGCGGCATGGCCTGATGATACGCGCGCCGCGGGGATGACTTCGACTAGTGCAGCCTGGCCAGCGCGCGGAAGCCGAGTCCGTTCATGATGCGAACGGCGAGCGCCGGGTAGATGCGCTGAATCAGCAGCAGCATGCCGTTGCCGCCCGGCGTTGCACGGGGCGCGTCACTGCGCAACGCACGCACGAATTGTTGCGCCACCCATTCGGGTTCGAAGATCTTCGGCAGATCGAGTGGCCAGTCGTTACCGGCTCTAGTGCTCGTGTGTGGCGGCGAGAACACGCGCACGTCTATGCCGGATTCCTTCAACTCGGCGCGCAGCGACGCGGACATTGCCACTACGGCGGCCTTGGCGGCGGAGTAGGCGGTGGCACCCGGCATCGGGACCCACGCGACGGTCGACGCGAAGTTCACCACCACGCCGCTCTTCTGCGAGAGCAGTGTCGGCAACACCGCCCGCGTAACGCGCTCGCTGCCGAACACGTGTGTGTCGAACATTGCGCGAACCGCCGCCGAGTCGGAGGCGGCCCACAGCCCGAGCCTGCCGCCGTTGCCGGCGTTGTTAACCAGCACGTCGATGCGTCCGAATTCGTGCAGCACTTCAGCAACTGCGTTTGCGACGGAAGCATCGTCGGTAACGTCCATCTGCACCGCAATGGCGCGACCGCCCGCGCGCATTGCAGCGTCTGCGGCAGTGCGCAGTTCCGGAAGCGAACGCGCCGCAAACGCAACGCGCGCGCCTTCGCGGACCAGTTGGTTTGCAATTTCGAGTCCGATTCCGGCCGAGGCACCGGTTACGAGTACAACACGGCCCTGCAACTTCATTTGTGTTTGTGCTCCTTTTTCGCGTTCGAAGGTTTGCTTGTGTTCGGCGACTTGGGCCGCGTACGGGGGCGGCTCGACTTGCTCAGTTCGAGGCGGGCTCGGCGCAACCACGCGATTTCGGCGTCGCACCAGCCCACGCCGTGTTCGATCGACAAGCGCCAGATCGCCGCTTCGCGCGAGGAGCGCGCCAGATCGAAAATGTCGGCGGAGAGGAGCCGCGCGGCATACTCGGCGCGCGTTGCTTCCATGTCGCGTTGATACTGATCGAGCAGTGCGTCGAGTTGCGCCGCTTCGAGTGCGCCGGCGAACACCAGCTTCAACAGCAACGGATGCCGCAATTGCATCGGCTGCAGAGGTTCGTTCAGCCAGGCGCGCAGCGCTTCGCGACCGGCATCGGTCAAGGCG
Organism: uncultured Pseudomonadales bacterium; assembly: GCA_964557875.1. Taxonomy (GTDB): domain Bacteria; phylum Pseudomonadota; class Gammaproteobacteria; order Pseudomonadales; family Azotimanducaceae; genus DATJGR01. The sequence goes on from CAZLDA010000250.1 coordinate 5,604, forward strand.
TATGTGCGGCGGTCCGGTTTGCCGTTGCCCCGCGTCACCTTCACGGCGACCAGCCGATCTTTCTCGAGCGCATGTAATTCGCGATAGATCTGGCTTTGGGTAACGGTCCAGAACGAACCGACCGAGCCTTCGAACCGTTGGCGCAGCGAATAGCCCGAACTCGGTTCGATATCGAGAAAACCCAGAATGGCCGCGCGTAATGACACATAAGTAATATGACACATGTGTAATATGAGACGCAAACTACCGCTCGATGGATCTGGAGAACGAGTCCCCGCACGCAGGTCATCATCTGTGCTCACTCACTTGCAGCTGTGGAGCAGCCATGAAGACCACCGCGTCCGGTATCGCGTTGATGTTCGCTCTCTATCTCGGTGTCGCGATCTCAGGTACTGGAGTAAGCGGAATGGTGATGGCCGATGAAACGGACGCATCGCAGACCGCCGAGGTCAGCAAGCCCGAGCGCGCGAAACGCATTTGCCGGAAAGAACCGGTGATGGGATCGAACATCAAACGCACTACCTGCCGCACGCAGAAGCAGATCGATGAACAACGCGAGGCGTCGCAGAAGTCGATGGGCGATTTCAGTTCGCAGGCGGTGGCACCAACGGGAAGACCGGTTTGGGGGGAGGTTGAGCGCTCGAGGTACTGGAACGAAAGCCTGTTCGCGG
>CAZLDA010000251.1:0-6262 GCA_964557875.1 uncultured Pseudomonadales bacterium
CTGATTGCGCCCCGGCTCTCGTATACCGAGTCGCAAAAGGTGCAACTCAAACGGCAGGGCATACAGGCCACCGGGCAGCTGATGCGCCGCGTCCGGATGACCGAAAGTTTTACCCAGTTCACATTCCGAATGCTGGATGGTTACTTGGAAAACACCCAGATCGACCTGAACATGGACTCGCTCTGGGACCTGATCGAGGCCGATCAGTCCGAGCAACCCCCCAAGGGGTCTCCGAGCGGGCCCGTCAAAGGGAAGAAGTAGGGAAACTGTCCACCGATAGGGATTGTGTCGAGGAATGGCCACGCCGTCTCCGGTCCGTCTACTCATTGCCGATCGCTCCGAGAATCGCGCGCATGAGATCGACTCCGTCCTGCGCAACGCCGGCATCGCTACCCGTTCCGAATTCTGCGGCGACCTCTCCGACGAATCCGTCACCGAACAAGCCATAGACCTGCTGCTCTGCCGCTCCGGCTTCGATCACCTCGAGCAGGTGTTGCCCGCACTGCGCAAACGCAAGCCGGACCTGCCGATCATCGTGATGGACGATTCGTCCGAACCGAAAAACCTCACCCGCGGTCTCGCGCTGGGCGCGACCGACGTAGTGTTCGACGACGACAACGAACGCTTCCTCTATGTAGTGAAGCGCGAACTCGAAAACGTCTGTCAGCGACACCGCTTTACGCAGACGCGCCGCGCGCTGCAGGAAGCCGAGCGCCGCTGCGAACTTCTGCTGGCGAACTCCACCGCCGCCATCGCGTATGTGCACGAAGGCATGCACATCTACGCGAACGACGATTACTTCAAGCTGTTCGGTTTCGAAGACGCGGACGAACTGCTGGGCGTACCGCTGCTCGACCTGCTCGACGAATCGTTCGCCGATGAGTTCAAGGCAAAGATCAAATCCTTCCGCGACGACTCGAGCGACGAGTTGTCGTTCGCGTTTCGTGGTCGCACGACGTCCGGTACTCCGATCGCGGGACAGATGACGCTTTCAGGCGCCGAATACGAAGGGGAGCACTGCACGCAGGTGCTGGTCCGCCCCGAAACGGTGCCCATGTTCCAGGATGCGGTGCCCGTTCTACAGGACGCGCTGCCGCCGCTCGACGAACCGGAACCGACACCTGCTCCCGCACCTGCCCTCGCAAACGGCAACGGCGTCGACCCGTATCAGGCGACACATGCGTTCCTTGCGGAGCTCGACACCAACGCACCGCTGACCGGCGCCATGCTGGTGGTCGAGGTGGACGACTTCGACGCGGTGCAAGTAGAACTCGGCTTATTGCGTTCCGAAGCGCTGGTTTCACAACTCGCTGAATCGCTAACGGCGGAACTGGGTGGCGCGCGCCTGGCGCGCATCGCGAATCACCGGTTCGCCATTGCTGCAATCGGCAGCGCGGCAGGCGGTGATGTGCTCGCCGAACGGCTGCGAGAAACCATCGAAGGTGCGCTGTTCGAAGTGGACGGCAAGACCGTACGACGCACGATCTCGATCGGTGCCGCGGCCATCGGCGAATCGGGAATCGCTGCCGACGCCATGAACCTCGCTTTCAAAACGCTGGTTGCGGCGCGCGCGGCGAACAAGACGAACTGCATTCAGTGGCCGAGCATTGCCACGCTCGAAGCCGAAGGCAACTCGACGGATCTCTCCGGCGAACAAAAGCGCATTCTCAAACTCGTCAACGACGCGATCGAGAATCAGACGTTCGTGCTGCTGTTCCAACCGATCATCAGCCTGCGCGGCGATTCCGACGAGCACTACGAAGTGTTTCTACGGCTCGTCGACGAGAAAGGCCGCCGTCTGCCGCCCGACCAGTTTCTCGATCTGGCAATCGAGAACGGCGTGGCGGGCAAGATCGATCGTTGGGTGATTCTGCAGTCCATCAAAGTGTTGTCGGTACATCGCTCGAAGGGCCACAACACCCGACTGACAATCAACCTGACGCGCAACAGCCTCATCGACGACGAGTTCATCCAGTGGCTCGGCGTCGCGATCAAAGCGGCGCGCCTGCCGAGCGACGCAGTGATCTTCCAGATCGCAGAACCGGATGCTTCCAGTCACGTTCGCCAGGCACGCGAGTTCGTGCAGGGTCTGAAAGCGATGCATTGCCGCACCTCGTTGCGCCACTTCGGCGCAACCGAGAACCCCTTCGACACGCTGCGTCACGTTCCCGTCGACTTCGTGAAGATCGACGGCAAGCACGTGCAGGAATTGGACGGGGATCCGGGCAAGAAAGACAAACTCACGGCCATGATTCGTGAGCTGCAGCAACACGGCAAACTGACGGTGATCCCGATGGTAGAAAGCGCAACGGTGCTTTCAGCACTGTGGCAAGCCGGCGCTAACTACATTCAGGGACACTACCTGCAGGAACCGTCGACTGAGATGAACTACGACTTCGCCGCTGACGATTGATCGTTCGCCTCGGCCTGCTCGATGTCCCGGTCGGTAAATCCCATCAGAAACAACACGCTGTCGAGCCCGAAGTTCGAGATCGCGTGACTCGCTGATTCCCGCACGATCGGTTTGGCGTGAAAGGCCACGCCGAGACCCGCCGCAGCCAACATCGGCAGATCGTTCGCGCCGTCGCCGATCGCAATCGACTGCGCGAGCGCGATGCCTTCGTTGCGACACAACGTCCGAAGCACGCTCGCCTTGCGTTCCGCATCGATGATGTCGCCGACCACGGCGCCGGTTACCACGCCGTCGCGCATCTCGAGCGCGTTCGCGTGCACGGTGTCGATGCCGAGTTCGCGCTGCAGCCGATCGCCGACATGCAGGAATCCGCCCGAGATGATCGCGGTGCGGTATCCGAAGTGCTTGAGCGCGAGAATCAGCCTGCGCGCACCGTCGGTGAGCGGCACGGCCGCGGTAACGTTGTCGACCGCAGCGGCGGACAAGCCTTTCAGCAAGGCAACGCGCCGACGGAAGCTCTCTTTGAAATCGATCTCGCCTCGCATCGCGCGCTCGGTGATGGCCGCCACTTCGCTGCCCACGCCGTGCACTCGTGCAAGTTCGTCGATCACTTCCACCTTGATCAGCGTCGAGTCCATATCGAACGCGACGAGGCGCCGATTGCGGCGATAAACGGTGTCTTCCTGAACGCTGAAGTCGAACGTGAGACGGCCGGCCGCCTCGAGCAATTCGGCTTTCAGCCGCCTCGGATCGGCGAGGTCGCCGCGCAACGATATCTCCACGCAGGCACGCGTGTTCGTGTGGCCGCTCAATGGCAGGCGTCCCGAAAGGCGTCGAATGCCATCGACCACGAGAGAGTGACGCTCGACGATGGCCATCACCTCGGCGAGCTGCGTGGCAGCGACACCACCCGCCAACATCGTCACGATGTAGCGCGGCTTACCCTGCTGCGACACCCACCCTTCGTATTCTTCGGCCGACACATTCGTGAAGCGGATGACCGTGCCGAGCGTGCGTGTGTGCGCAAGCAGCGCCTCCTTCAGGGCATCGGTTGAGCGTCGATCGGGAATCTCGATCAGCATGCCGAGACTCAACTCGTCGTGAATCACCGCTTGGCCCACGTCGAGGATCCGAACTTGATAAGCGGTCAACGTCGATGTCAACATGCCCATCAGCGCGGGCTTGTTCTCGCCCGATGCGTTCACCAACACAATCTCGCTGATCACACCCTGTCCTATTAGTAAGATGTCCTGCTAGAAAGCCGCGCAGAACCTAACGCCCACACACCATGCCCGTCAAACCAATGTGGCCGAAGGTCCGCGACGCTCTAACGAGGCGGCATTGGCAAGCGACGCTGCTGGCATTGGGCGCTTCTCTGTTGACGGCGCTGTTGCTCGGAGTGTCCTGGTATCGCTCCGTCGAAGACGCGCGCAGCACACGCGTCGCGCAGTTCGGCAACGCCGCTGCGGCACAGTTGGCGGCGCTCTCCATAGAACCTCTGTTTACGCTCGATCGGATTCGCCTCGGCGTTCTCGCCACGCGAATGAGCGAGTTACCGGAAATCGAGTCGGTGACGATCGTCACCGTGGACGATCGCATCGTCGCCAACGCCGGAACGAGGCCGCTCGCGGACACCCCTTTGTTTACGCACGACATCGAGTTCGAAGGCGTCGTTGCGGGATCCGTGCAGATCGCGATCGATGCAGACGCCTTTTCCGCATCCGGTTTCTCGGCCGCGTATCTATGGCTGCCTGCGTTGATCGGCGCACTGCTGTCGGCCGTCGCCGGGTATCTTCTGGGCCTGCGCCTGGACGTCGTTCCGGAGCTCGAACTGCCGAGCGAGTCCGAGGAACAGGGCTCGCCCGACGAGATCACCGAGTGGTTGCTCGCGGTCAATCTGTTGAACCTCATGGCGGTGCCCAGCAAGGAACGAACCGACGTACTGGCAGAAGTGCGCCGGCGGGCGACACGAGTGGCTCGTCAGCACGGCGCAGTCGCCAGCGACCTGCCGAACATCGGCGTGCTATTGGTGTTCCGCGACCGCGATTCGGAACCGGATCAGTGCTTCAAGGTGCTGTGCGGTGCGCTGTTGCTCGCAGAGAGTCTCGACAACTTCAACGAGGCATTACACATCGCGGCGCGCCCCGAAATGAAGTTCCGCTTCGGCGTACACGTGACGTCGCGCAGAGGCGACGCGGGCACGGAGCCGAGCTCGGACGCGGTGCAGGACACGGTCGTACTCAGTGCGGTCGCGCCGGAGGGTTCGATCGCGGCAAGTCACGACGCGTTCCGGCGATTGTCGCGCCCGGAACGCTTCGTGGTCGAAGAACAAACCAATCCGATTCTGCGCACACTGACGACCGCCGCGCACGACAGCTGCCTGATCGTCTCAGCGGTCTCGGATGCGTATGGTGCTGCACTCGATCATCAAGCCGAGTTGCTGCGTACTCAGGAAGACTCGACGTCGACGCCGTCCACTCTCTGAAAGCCGCGCGGTAACTTGTGACCGCGCAACGCGCGTTGTCCCACATAATGTTGCAGGTCCTTCAATTTCATTCGCAGATGTCGTTGTCCAGCGCGAACCAGCAGTTGATCCGATTCCGAGATCACCGCTACCGCGATCATCGTCTCTTCGCCCGAATTGAACGCCGCAGTCGGCACATTGATCAGCTTGTTGCCTTTACCGCGTGCGAGCTCCGGCACTTCGCCGATCGGAAAGGCGAGCATGCGACCCTGGTCCGTGATCGCCACCACCAGGTGTTCACCCTCGTTTGCCAGTAGCACCGGCGCGAGCGCAGAAGCGTTGTTCGGCACGCTCAACATCGCCTTACCCGCGCGATTCTTTGCAACGAGATCGCCCAACTTCGCAACGAATCCATAGCCCGCGTTCGACGCGAGCAACACGCGTTGATCGGCGCGACCAATGACGACGCCGACGAAGCGAGATCCTTCCGGCGGATTCAACTTGCCCGTGAGCGGCTCGCCCTGCCCGCGTGCTGAGGGCAACGCGTGCGGTGCCAACGAGTACGCTCTGCCGGTGGAATCGACCACCGCAAGCACATCGTTGCTACGACCCTTCGCCGCCATCAGGAACGAGTCGCCTGTCCGGTAGCTCAACTCGACGACGTTGACGTCGTGGCCTTTCGCAGCGCGAATCCAACCTTTCTCCGACATCACCACCGTGATCGGTTCGTTTGTCAGCAGATCCTCTTCGGTGAATGCCGCCGCTTCTTCCACCGTTTCGAGCGGCGACCGGCGTGCGTCACCGTGCGCTTCCGCATCTGCCAGGAGTTCCTTCTTGATCAGCGTCTTCAAGCGCGCTTTCGACTTCAGCGTCTTTTCGATGTCGGCTTTCTCGGCATCGAGCTCGTCCCGCTCCGTGGTCAACTTGATCTCTTCGAGACGGGCGAGCTGCCGCAAGCGCAGGTCGAGGATGGCGTTCGCCTGAATTTCGGACAGGGCGAACCGCGTCATCAGTTCGGCCTTCGGGTTGTCTTCCTCGCGAACGATTCGTACGACTTCGTCGATGTTGAGATACGCGATCAACAGGCCGACCAGGATGTGCAGCCGCTGTTCGATCTTCGCGAGGCGATGTTCCAGCCTGCGCGTGACCGTCGCCTGCCGGAACACCAACCACTCGCTCAGCAGCTCGGCGAGTCCCTTCACACGCGGCCGCATATCGAGGCCGATCACGTTCAGATTCACGCGGAAACTGCGTTCGAGATCTGTGGTCGCGAACAGGTGACTCATCAGTCGTTCGACGTCGATGCGATTCGAACGCGGCACCAGCACGAGACGAGTCGGACTCTCGTGATCGGACTCGTCGCGCAGGTCGACCAGCATCGGCAG
>CAZLDA010000252.1:0-6253 GCA_964557875.1 uncultured Pseudomonadales bacterium
GTCGCAAAGCGCCTCTATCGGGTTCGCCAGCCCACTTTGCTGGTGAACGGCGCGAACGATCGGGTCATTCCTGCATCGTATCAACAGCGTTTTGCAACGCGCCTCGGTGGGCCTGTTGTAACGCAAACCGTTGCCGCCGCCGGGCACCTCGTCGACTTCGATCAGCCCGCTGAACTGGCGCGCCAGATCAATGCGTTTCTCGTAGACCAGCGATATTGAAGCCCACCCGTACTGAAGCCCACCCATACTGAAGACAGGGGATCACATGGCATTTGCACCCTTCGATCTGACTGGGAAGGTCGCGTTGATCACCGTCGGCAACGGTGGCATCGGGCTCGGCATGGCCGAAGGCATTGCCCAGGCCGGCGGCGATGTCTGCATCTGGGGAACCAATGTCGCCAAGAACGAAGCCGCTCTCAAACGCCTCGCGGAGTATGGCACCCGCGTCTCTGCTCATGTCTGCGATGTGGGGGATGGAGATGCCGTTGCCAGCGCGTTCGCCGCCTCGCTCGAAACTCACGGCCGCATCGACGGCTGCTTTGCCAACGCGGGTATCGGGGGGCGCGGTGCCGCGTTCGACCAGATGCCGTTCGATGAGTGGCGACGAGTGATGTCTGTAAACCTCGATGGTACCTATCACACGTTCCGACATGCTGCCGGCCACATGCGCGAGCGTGGCGAATCGGGCGATCTGGGCGGACGTCTCGTCGCGACGGCGAGTCTCGCAGCCATTTCGGGTCAAGCGCGCGGCGAACACTACGCGGCCACGAAGGGTGCGCTCATATCGATGATCAAGGCGCTCGCCGTCGAGTACGCGCGCTACGGCGTTACTGCACACACCATTCTGCCCGGATGGATCGAGACAGCGATGACGGCCCCGGCGTTTGGATACGGCAAGTTCGTGGAAAACGTGATGAAGCGGATTCCCGCACGGCGCTGGGGAAAACCGGAAGATTTCGCGGCCATCGCCGTGTACATCATGAGCGACGCGAGCGCATATCACACCGCCGACACGTTCCTGATCGACGGCGGCTACAACAGTTTCTGAGCCATTTCATCAAGCGGGGCGTACTTCGATGATTCAAGCGGTTCTTTGGGATTTCGGCGGCGTACTCACCACGAGTCCGTTCGATGCGTTCAACCGATTCGAAGCAGAGAACGGCATACCGAAGGATTTCATCCGCGGAATCAATGCGACAAACCCCGAACACAACGCCTGGGCAAAGCTCGAGTCGAGCGCCATCTCGCTGTCGCAGTTCGACGAGGAATTCGAAAAAGAGAGTCGCGCCGCGGGACACTCGATTCGTGGTCAGTCGGTCATCGATCTCCTATCAGGCGATATACGTCCACGCATGGTGCAGGTCTTAACCACCTGCAAACAGCGCTTCAAGGTCGCGTGTCTGACGAACAACGTGAAATCCGGCGAAGGCCCTGGTATGGCGCGAACCAGCGAACGCGCGAGCCAGATGCAACGCGTGATGGAGTTGTTCGATCTGGTTCTCGAGTCGAGCAAGGAAGGCATTCGCAAGCCAAATCCGGCGTTTTATCTGCGCGCGTGCGAACGACTGCGGATCAAGCCGAACCAGGCAGTGTTCCTCGACGATCTCGGAGTCAACCTGAAGCCCGCGAAGGAACTCGGCATGACTACGATCAAAGTCACGTCGGAAAACCAGGCGATCGCCGAGCTGTCCGACGTACTGCGGATCGACTTCAGGGTCTAACGAGCTGGCGCAGGCGCTTAGCCGCCTCTTCGGGTGACAAATCGCGCTGCGCTTCCGCCAGCATCTCGAAACCGACCATGAATTTGCGCACCGAGGCCGAGCGCAACAGCGGTGGATAGATGTGGGCATGCAGTTGCCAGTGCGCGCCGTGGTCGCGGCCGCGCCCGTGCCAACCCATCGAGTATGGAAATGACAGGTCGAACAGCCTGTCGTAGGCAGGCAGTAGCAGCGCAAGCAGATGTGCAAGATCGGCAACGTCTACTGCGTCCAGATCATCGAAGCCGCAGCGGTGTATGCGCGGCAGCACGAGCGTTTCGAACGGCCACGCGGCCCAGTATGGAACGACGGCAATCCATCGCTCGGTGCACGCAACCACCCGCTCGTCGAGCGCGATTTCCCGTTGCGCGTAGTCGAGCAGAAGAATCGCGGAAGTGTCGTCGCGCTGCGAGTAGGAGCACTGAGCGTCGTCTTCGCGCGCAGCCAGCGTCGGTACGGATGAAGTAGCCCACACCTGGCCGTGAGGATGTGGGCTCGAACAGCCCATCAACGCACCCTTGTTCTCGAAAACCTGCACCCAGGCGTGCTGCTCGTGCAACTGCCGTGTTTCGGTGCCCCAGAGTTCCACCACACCTTCGATTTCGCGTGCAGACAGCGATGCAAGCGTCGCGGCATGGTTCTCGGAGTAACACAGCACACGACACCTGCCGGTGACGGACTCGGCCTTCAACAGCGGGTCGCCGCCTGCAATGCGAGCCACGCTGGCGTCGAGTGCAGGAAAGTCGTTATCGAATGCAAACGTGCCGCGGTAGTCCGGATTCACGACTCCACTCGAACGCGTGTTGCGCGCGCATAGATAACAGTCGTGCTCCCAACGGTTCATAGCGGGCGCGTCGACACGCTCCTCGCTACCCTGCCAGGGCCGATTGGCGCGACCGGGCGAAACGATCACCCAATCACCCGTCAATGGATTGTACCGACGCTCAGCCATCGACCGATCTTACGCCGCCATGCGACTCGGCCACGAACGCACGCGGCGTATTGCCGAAACGCCGTACATACGCCGTAGTGGATGCTGCCAATGCGGGTTCAACGCACCCGTTGTCCATCAGTGCGACGACGCTGCCGCCGAATCCCGCACCCGTCATTCGCGCGCCATAGCAGCCCGGTTGGGCCGCCAGCACGTCCGCGAGCATGTCGAGCTCCGCACAGCTTACTTCGTAGTCGTCGCGCAGCGACGCGTGGCTCTCGGACAACGCGCGACCCAGCGCCGGCCAATCGTGCTGCTCCAATGCCGCAGCTGCACGCTTGACGCGTGCGTTTTCGGAAACCACATGCCGAGCGCGCCGCATCACGACGGGGTTCCGGATGCGTGCCTGGTTCGCTTCAAACCTGTCCGGCTCGACTCTCCCGAGCAACTCCGGTTCGACGCCAAGCGTCGCCGCCGCCTCACGAGTTTCGTTCAGCCGTGCGTTGTATGCAGAGTCGACCAGTTGTCGGGTGCGCCCTGTATCGACTACGAGGAACCGAATCGTCGCATCGACCGCAATGGTCCTGAAGCGATGCTCCGCGCAATCGAACAGAAGGGCTGCGCCGGAGCGGGCCAGCGTGATTGCCGCCTGATCCATTAGGCCGCACTGCACGCCGACGAATTGATGTTCAACACGCTGCGCAGCGAGTGCGAGTTGCAGAGGCTGTAGCGGTCTGTTGGCGGCCTGCGACAACGCGTACATCAGCCCGACGGTGAGAGAGGCTGAACTCGATAGTCCGCTGCCCGGAATGTCGCCGCCAACGAGGATGTCGGCACCGTCGATCGTCACGCCCTCGTTCGCCAGAACAGCAATGGCGCCTTCGATGAAGCGGCCCCATGAGCCGCGGGGCAAAGACGCCGACCGATCGCGTCGAAATTCGATCCGTTCCGGGAAGTTCGTGCTGACCGCTCGTACGGTGCCCGTATTCGTCAGACGCACGGCCACGGAAGTGCCGTACTGAATCGGCATCGGCAGCACGGTACCACCGCAGTAGTCGATGTGATCGCCGATGAGATTGACCCGCCCCGGTGCCCAGAACAGCCGCGGCGTTGCATCGAAATGTTTGCGAAACAAGCCGGCCCAGTCGGTCATGCCTTAGTCGATCACTGATGTTCGGCGAGAAACGACAGCACCGCGCCAGCATCGGGAATTGCCTGTGCGGCGCCGGGCGAACAAACGGCCAGCGCACCGGCTGCACTCGCGCGCAGCAACCGGTCGCGTACGGGAATGTTCTCGAACCACGCGGCCATCAGATGTCCGATGAAGGCATCGCCGGCGCCGGTCTCATCCACCGGGTCTACCGCGAATGCCGGCAGCCAGATCCGTTCGTGTCCACGGCCATACAGCACTCCGTGCGCACCCAGCGTGACGACGACGTGCTGGTTCGGACGGTCGCGGGTGAGGCGTTCCAGCGCGCGATGCGGGTCGGCTTCGTGAGCCAGCGCGGCGGCTTCGAGTTCATTCAGCAGCAGCAACTCTACTGCGTCGATTGCATATCCCGCTTCGCGGCCGTCTACGGGAGCAATGTTGAGCGCAACCCGAATCTCGGCGCGTCTCGCTTCGGCAAGTACGTCGTCGATGTCGTTGATCTCGTTCTGCATCAGAAGCCAACCGTCGCGACCCACACGCGCAATCGCACGCGCTACGTCGTCGGGTTGAATCTGATGATTCGCGCCGGCCACGATGACGATTGCGTTCTCGCCATGGGGGCCGACCTGAATCATCGCGTGTCCGGTGGGCTGCGTTTCGCAACAGCGCACGCCGTCGACGTTCACGCCGGCGTTCGCCAGCAGATCGGTCAGCCAGGTACCGTCGACGCCGACGCAGCCAAAGTGCGCCACTTGCGCGCCGGCGCGCGCGGCCGCAATGGATTGGTTCAAGCCTTTGCCGCCCGCGTGTCTCACCGGTGCCGTTCCAAGCAGCGTTTCGCCTGCTCGAACGATCGAGGGCACCGAGTACACGTAGTCGATACAGAACGAGCCGAGATTGACCAGTTCAGGCATGGCCGACCATACGCGGTTTTGCAGCGAGCCTACGATTGCTGAATGCAGGCAGCCATTCCGAATGTGCTGCCATCAATTCGGCGGTCATCGCCCGGATCTCATCGAGCGTTCCAACGGCTGCCGTGAGGGGATCGAGCGCCATTGCCTGAAACACGCACTCGGGATCCGATTCGAGTGCCGCCTTTACTGCGAGACGTTGCACGTTGATCTGCGTCTGGTTGATGGCGGCCAGATGCGCGGGGATGCTTCCGACGGCTTGCGTTTCGATGCCGCTACCGTCGACGAGACACGGTACCTCTACACAAACGCCGTCGGGCAGGTTGGCGATGTAGCCTTCGTTCATCACGTTGCCGTAGATCTTCACCGGATCGCCGCCGGCCAGCGCGCTGACGATCTGGCTGCCGTATTCGTTGCTGCGCTCGAGCGAGACGGGTTCGGTACCGTCGGCCATCTTCTCCATGACCTCGCGCCAGTCGGGCCGGTTGTAAAGCTCCTTGATGAAACCGGAACCGCCGTTCCAGCCTCCGCCCGGGCAATACGCTTCGATCAGGTCGGGGCGCTTGCGGAACCACGCCGAATACTCGGAGTTGTGACCGCTTGCCTCGGTGACAGGAAAGCCGAAGTGTTTGATGTATTCCATCCTCGAGGTGTCCTTGCGCCACAGTCGAGGATCGACCGCGAGTTCGCGGATGGCGGGCAGCATGTCGCGGCCCTGATGCTCGAACCGGAATATCCACGCCTGATGGTTCAGGCCGGCGCACTCGAACTCCACTTCTTCCAGGGGCACCTTCAGGCGATGGGCCCATTGCGCTGTGGTGTGCTGCACGGAGTGACACAGCCCTACGAGGCGTATGTCAGGCAACGCTTCTTTCATGCCCCAGCACAACATCGCCATCGGATTGGTGTAGTTCAGCACCCACGCGTCCGGACAGTGCATCATCACATCGCGGCCGATCTCTAACAGCTGCGGAAGGGTGCGCAGGCAACGCATGATGCCGCCGGGCGTCAGTGTATCGCCGATCGCCTGATCCACCCCATATCGTTTCGGTATGTCGATTTCTCGCTCGATTGCTTCATAGCCGCCAACCAAAACGCTGATGATCACGTAATCCGCGCCATTCAGTGCTTCGGCACGGTCGAGATGCATCGAATAGGTGGCTTGCGCATAACCGCCGTCGCGACAAATGCGCTCGACGATTCGTCCGGCGTATGCGAGACGTTCGCGATCGACATCGACCAACGCGAAATGCGCGTCGCGCAGATGCGGATACGAGAGAATGTCGGCGGTCAGCCGGCTCGAGAACACCAGGCTGCCCGCACCGATGATTGCTATACGCGTCACGCCGCCCCCCTACACGTCCGCAGAGTAATTCCTAACGAACCGACTCAGCCGCCCTCGATGCGATGCAGGAAATACACTTCTGAGTCTGGTCCCACCGGATCGAGAAACGGATCGTGAATGATGTCGCCGTCGATCGCGACCGCCACCTTGCCGATCAGC
>CAZLDA010000253.1:0-6250 GCA_964557875.1 uncultured Pseudomonadales bacterium
AAGAGCATCATGAGCATCATGCTGCTCGCCGCGTCGCAAGGAACCGAAATCGATCTGCGGATCCAGGGTGAAGACGAGTTGGACGCGATGCAGGCGCTCACCGCGCTCATCGCCGACCGCTTCGGCGAGGGCGAATAGCCCAGCTCAACCCGCTACGGTCATCCCGTCGATGAGCAGGGAACCGGTCACGACATTGCCACGACGGTCCGGATCGTCACCGAGTCCCACAAGCGCGCCGTACATGTCTGCGAGTTGACCCGCGATCGTGATCTCGTCTACCGGATGCACGATCTCGCCGTTTGAAATCCAGAACCCCGCGGCGCCGCGCGAATAGTCGCCGGTAACGATGTTCACGCCCTGTCCGATCAGTTCCGTAACGACCAGACCTTCCTTGATTCCTTTCACCAGTTCGGCGAAAGGCTGCCGCGGACCCTCGACCCACACGTTGTGAACGCCGCCGGCGTTCGCGGTCGTCGTCATCCCCAGCCGCCGCGCCGAGTAATTCCCGAGCACGTACGAAGCCACCAAGCCTCGATCGATGAATGCCTTCTCGAACGTGGCCACCCCATCGCCGTCGAATGACGCGCTACCGGGACCGCGGGGCAACAGCGGCCGTTCGACTACCGAGAACGTCTCCGGCAAGAGCTTGCGGCCAAGCGAATCCGTTAGGAACGACGCCTTTCGATACAGCGATCCGCCGCTCAGCGCGCCGATCAGATGGCCGATGAGACCGCTGGCGATTTCCGCAAAGAACAGTACCGGATAGCGCCCCGTCTTCACTGGTAGCGCGCCGAGGCGCGCTACCGCGCGGCGCGCAGCTTCGGCACCCACACTCGCAGGATCGGCCAGGTCGTCGATCGACCTGCCGATGCTGTAGTAGTAGTCACGCTCCATGCCATTGCCGTCGTCGGAAATGACGCCACAGCCGATACTGTGGCGCGTGGCAATGTGGCTGCCCAGAAAACCGTTGCTGTTTCCGTATACGCGGCATACTCGTTGTGTGCCCACGGATGCACCATCGGAGTTCTTGATGCGCCGGTCGTAGCTGCGCGCGGCCGACTCCGCTTCCTGCGCCATCGCTTCGGCTGCAGCCACCGAAGTAGTCCACGGATGGTCGAGATCGAGATCGGGAAAGACTCGCGCCATGAGAGACTTGTCGGCGAGACCATGGCATGGATCTTCTTCCGTGAACCGTGCGATGTTGCACGCCGCCTGCACCGTCGCTGCAACGGCCGCAGGCGTAGAGTCCGATGTGCTCGCCGAGCCTTTGCGCTTGCCGAAATACACGGTGATGCCGAAGCCGCGATCACGATTGAACTCCACCGTCTCGAGCTCGCCCAGTCGAACCGCAACCGAGAGTCCGGCGTCTTCGCTCGCCGACACTTCCGCCGCATCCGCGCCATTCTTGCGGGCGCGTTCGAGAATATCGCTTACGAGCGTCTTCAGATCGTGCTCGTGATCCGTCGCGGCAACGAGATTCACCGTATCGTCCATTGCAACCTCTCTGGTGTGATACCTTGCCGCCGATGAGCGAAGAGGAATCGAGTAAATCCGCGCGCAAACGTGACGCGCAGCGTTTGAAAGAGCTCGGCCAGCAACTGGCGGAGCTCAACGACGAACAACGCGCCGCACTGCCGCTCCCCGAAACGCTGGCCAATGCGATCGCAGACTACAGACGAATCACCTCGCACGAAGCGAAGCGCCGTCAGGGGCAATTGATCGGACGCTTGATGCGCGGCGTCGAAGTGGCGGAGATCGAACACGCGCTCGATGGACTCTCGCGCAAGAACGCGGAGGCGCGCTACGCACATCACGAAATAGAACGCTGGCGCGACCGCCTGATCGCCGACGACGCAGCGATAACCGACTACATCTCGGTGTATCCGAGCACCGACCGCGCGCATTTGCGCGCATTGATCAGGGCCGCGCGCAAACAATCCCCGGACCCCACTGCATTCAGAGTGTTGTTCCGCCATCTGCGCGAAAACGCAGCGTTTCACGCGACTAACGCTCACGCAGCAGATCCGGACGACGCTTCCGTTCCGCCGACGGTCACCTGATCGATTCGCAACGTCGGCTGGCCGACGCCGACCGGAACCGACTGGCCGTCCTTGCCACACACGCCGACGCCTTCATCGAGCGCCAGGTCGTTTCCTACCATCGACACGCGCGTCATGATCTCCGGGCCGTTACCGATCAACGTGGCGCCCTTCACCGGCCGCGTGACCTTTCCGTCCTCGATCAGGTACGCCTCGGTGGCGGAGAACACGAACTTTCCGGACGTGATGTCCACCGAACCGCCGCCGAAATTGACCGCGTACAAGCCGCGCGGAACGCTTGCGATGATCTCTTCCGGCGTGTGCATTCCCGCGAGCATGAACGTGTTGGTCATGCGCGGCATCGGTGCGTGCGCATAAGACTGGCGGCGACCGTTGCCAGTCGGTGCGGTGTTCATGAGCTTCGCGTTGTGCCGGTCCTGCAGGTAACCCTTCAACACGCCGTTCTCGATGAGCACGGTTCGCTGCGTTGGCGTGCCTTCGTCGTCCACCGACAACGAGCCGCGTCGATTCGGCAACGTACCGTCGTCAACGACCGTGCAAAGGGGCGAGGCAACCTGTTCGCCGATGCGGCCGCTGAATGCCGAAGTACCTTTGCGATTGAAATCGCCTTCCAGCCCGTGACCGACTGCTTCATGCAACAACACGCCGGGCCAACCCGGGCCGAGTACCACCATCATAGGTCCGGCCGGCGCGGGAATCGCATCGAGGCTGACGAGTCCGGTGCGCACCGCTTCGTCTACGAACGCTGCGGCTCGACCGTCTGCCATGAACCAGCTGAGATCGCGGCGCCCGCCGCCACCTGAAAAACCCCGTTCGCGGCGGCCGTTTTGCTCCACGATCACGCTCACGTCTAGACGCACCAGCGGACGGATGTCGGCGGACATCGTGCCGTCCGTAGCAACCACCAGTTGAGTCTCGAAATTCGCCGCGAGCCGGATGGTGACTTCTTTGACGCGCGGGTCGATTCGTCGGGCGCGCGCATCGAGTTCCCGCAGCAACGCAATCTTCGCGTTCTCGTCGAGCGACGCGATCGGATCGACCGGTTCGTAGCGGCGCGCGGCGCGTGTCGGTGCCCACACGCGATGCTCGCCTGACCCGCCACTGCGTACGATGCTGCGCGCCGCCACCGCCGCTTCTTCCAGCGCAGGCAACACGATGTCGTCGGAATATGCGAAGCCGGTACGTTCGCCGCTGATCGCGCGGACGCCCACGCCCCGATCGGCACTGAACGCACCTTCCTTGATGATGCCGTCTTCCATCACCCACGCTTCGCTGCGTACCGATTGAAAGAACAGCTCGCCGGTGTCGATCGCACGACCCGCCAGTTGGCCGAGCAGTCGTTCGACATCGGTCGCGCGCAATTCCGCCGCATCCCACAGCTGGCGTTGCGCCACCTCGATCAGATCGTTCATGCGTCCTTGTCCTTCGGCTGCGTCGCGCCGGGTGTCGTATCTGTAGTGGTATCACGAGCGGTACCGCTGGCTGTGCCGCTAGCCGTACCACCATTCGTATCGCTGGTGGTGCCCTGGGTGCTCGGAACCGGAACCGGCACCGCAGGATTCGGCGGCGTCTCTGCCTGCTCCGTCATCGCCTTCGAGAACACCTGTTCGAAATTCACCTCCGGATTCTGCAGCGTCCCGGTCACTTTGTATTTTGCGCTGGAAAGGTTGTCGATCTGATTGCGGAACAGACGTTCGCCGACCAGCACCGCGCCGGCCGCGATCGGGTTGACGAAACCGAGATACGCCGCATACCACGGCAAGCTGGAGCTCACCGGCAGCGTTACGACCATTTCGTTATCGAGCGTGCCGGTCAACAGATTGACCGTGCCGTTGATACGGAAGTCACCGCCAGTGCCGTCGATCACCATCGGTTCGACGAAGTTGATGACGCCGCGATCGGCCATCACGGTAGCGGTAAGCTGGTCGAAACTGATCCCCTTTCCAAATACGTCAGAGAAGTCGAGCGTCATACGCTTCGCAATCGCGGCGAAATTCAGCAGGCTGAAGATGCGCACGGCGCCTGATCCTTCGCCGAGATCGACGAAACGCCCTTTCTCCGCCCTCAAGGCGACTTTGCCTTCGAGGTTGGCCAACGAGAAGTTCAGCGGCGAACCGGGCCAGCTGACGTCGGCCTCTACGCCGACCGTGGTCGTCTCGAGGCTCGGTGCATAGTTCCATTGCGGCAGCACGGTCGCCAGATCACCGGCGTGCAGCTGACCCTTGAAGTGCGTGCGAGCTGCGTCGCCCCCCGTCCATATCGTCGGCGCATCGGCCTGGATGTGCAGACCTTTTACGTCTGCCACCAGATTCTCGATGGCTACGCCTCCGTCGGATCTGCGAACGTTGAAGTGCCAGGTTCCGTAGTTTTCTTCTCCGAGCGAGATGCTCTGCACCGCTACGTCGAGGTCGATGATTCCCCGCGGATCGACGTTCGCGAGCGGATCACCGCCTGCACCCGGCGTTCCGGCCGGCAGCTTCAAATAGTGCAGGTCGATGGCGGGCGGCGAACCGGCCGGCCACTCCATCGAACCCTCGATGTCGGGCGCCGTCACCGAGATCTGCAGTTTGCCGGCGCGATTCCAGACGTCGGCGACGATGTTGTCGAAGCCTACGTTCTGAAATGCGACGAGGCCGATCAAGAATGCGATCATACCCCACGGGACACTCGGGAAGAAGCCCGCTTCCTCACCCCTCAAACGATCCGTCACGACGAGCGACGCGATCTCGCCTTCGATGGTGACCACGTCTTCGTCGCCGCGTTCGGGCTCCGCTTCCACGCCGATACCGATGCTGCCGGACCTCACACCGCCTTCAGCGATGCGAAGCCAGCCTTGCGCGACATTGCCAAGCTGGAAGTCGAGCCGGTCGTGATCGTTGGCGAACACCATCGTCAGCGTCGACGGCCGCGATTCCGCCGCGTCTTTTCCGAGCGGTGCCGGCAAACCTAGCGTTACACCGCTCAGATCCGATTGCAGCGCCAACACCGAAGGTTCGCTCGATCCCGGTCTGATCCGGAATTCGCCGACGAAGTCGAACTCTCCATCCGCTAGACCGGGGTTCGGAAAGGCGCGCCAATCGGCGACTTCCTTCGCACCGACGCGTCCATCGAATGCGACGCGTATGACCCCATCCGCCGAAGTCACCCCGAAACGCGCCGGCCGATCGAACATCGTGCCCGTGATCGACTCGCCTTCGATCTCGTTTGGATAGCGATATCTCACTTTTCCGCGCAGCCCACCGAGTTCCACTTTCATGTCGGTCAGGCCTGCCGTGAACTCCTTCAGGTCGAGCTTCAGATCGACCGAGGCCTCCGCGTCGCCGGATATAGGGATGCGCATCTGTGTTGCATAGTCGAACGGTCCTGCGAACGTCCACTCTGGTTTGACGAACGACAGCCATGACGTGAGCGGCGATTGATCGATGAGATGACGCAGCGCTACACCGTCACCGTTGCCCTTGCCGTCGAAATCGACGTACTCCACCGACAGCGGCAGGAACACCTCTGCATTCGTCACGTTGACGCCGAGGAGATCACCTGCATCAAATCGCCCGAACGTGCCGAGCGCGGTGTATTCGATCTGTCCTGCTACACCGGTCGCCGGCGGCCAGTCGGGATGGAAGCGCACCGTGCCGTCGTGCATCTCGACGCGCAGTTCCGCCTGACGCATCGGCAGGCCTTCGATCGTGCGGAGGTGACCGTGGTAGACGAGATCGACCGTATCCAGCTGTCCCGCCACGATCGCCTGATCGAGACCGTCGCGCAGCGACTGCGGCAACTCGCGTGGTACGAATGCGAGGCCGTCGCGGCCGCCGATGTCGTTGATCCTCAGCGCCATCAAAAGGCGCTGCTCCAGCTCGTCGCTCGGACGGCCGAACGTGAATTGACCATGGATGGTCGAGTCGCCGAACGCGCCCGCGAGGTCGTGACCCTGCACCGCCAGGTAGCCGGGTACGAACCATATCAGCACGCTGCCTTCCAGGTGCTGGAACTCGGTCGGGTGTTCGTAGAAATCGAGAAAACCGAGGCCTACCTGATCGCCCTTCAAGACGATCTCTACGCTGCGCTCCGTTCCGGCCACTTTTGCCGATGCGTTGCGGACAAGCGGCACGCCCTTCCAGTTCTCCAGTGCAATCGCCGACACATTCGCTTCGTAATCGAGCGCACGATCGTCGAAGTCGTAGCGCAGC
>CAZLDA010000254.1:0-6236 GCA_964557875.1 uncultured Pseudomonadales bacterium
GCAAATGGTTGGCGCGCAGTGGTGAACGCTGCGACCCGCGCCAAGGTGCTCGCATGGTTCAAGCAACACGCCACCGGCTTCGACGTGAACATCAAACACCGCGGCGATCTCGCGATGATCGCGGTGCAAGGTCCCGAAGCGATCGACCGCTTCGAAGAAGTGAGCGGCATCACCGGTGCCGCCGAGATGAAGCCGTTCAAGGCCTTGGAGCGCGGCGAGTGGATGGTGGCGCGCACCGGTTACACCGGCGAAGAAGGCGTGGAAGTGATGTTGCCAGCGGCCGAAGGCATCGTGCTGTGGAAGAAACTCGCCGAGGCGCGCGTTGCACCGTGTGGCCTCGCATCGCGCGACACGCTGCGTCTCGAAGCCGGCTTGAATCTCTATGGCCAGGACATGGACGAGACGAACGATCCGCTCGAATCGAACCTCGCCTGGACCGTTGCGCTCGAACCAACCGATCGCAATTTTGTCGGCCGCGCCGCTGTTGAGGCGCGCAAAGCCGCCGGTGTACCCCGCAAGCTCACCGGTCTCGTGCTCGATGCAAAAGGTGTGATTCGGCACGGCCAACGCATCGTCACGGACGCGGGTGAAGGCGAAGTCACCAGCGGTATTTTCTCGCCGACGTTGGGTTACAGTATCGCGCTGGCGCGCCTGCCTCGGGCCGCCAAGGGGACAGCACAAGTCGACATCCGCGGCAAACTCTTACCCTGTCGGATCGTGCGCCCGCCGTTCGTTCGCAACGGCAAGAAAGTCTTCGAATAAAACAGTCTTCAGATAAAACAGTTTTCAGAAAAAGCAAAGGAAAGGGAGTTTTTGATGAGCGAGTTTCCCACCGAGCTGCGCTATGCGAAATCGCACGAATGGGCGCGGCTCGAGGAAGACGGCACGGTAACGGTAGGCATCAGCGACCACGCGCAGGGCGCGCTGGGTGATGTGGTGTATGTCGAGTTACCCGAACTCGACGTGGTGGTGGAGGGCGGCGAAGAGGCGGGCGTGGTCGAATCGGTGAAAGCGGCTTCCGACATCTACGCGCCCATCGGCGGCACCATCATCGCCATCAACGAGGTGCTCGAAGACGCGCCGGAAACCGTCAACCAGGATCCCTATGGCGACGGCTGGTTCTTCCGCATTCAGCCCACCGACGTGGCCGACCTCGACTCGTTGCTCGACGCCGAGGCTTATGCCGAAGTGTGTGAGAGCGAAGAGCACTGATTCGAAGATCGCTCGTTCGACCTGCACTCGTTCAAACCGTGAAGGGCTAACCGCGGAGGCACTTGCGTGGATACCGAACCGATTCGGGTATTCCTGAGTACCACGGCGGTCGACATTCTGATCAAGATCGTCGCCGCCATCCTGTTCTGGGTGGTGGGCCGATGGATCATCAATCGCGTGGTGTCCGTTGTGCGCGCGGGCATGAGCCGCAGCGCGGTCGACGCTACGCTCACGCAGTATCTCGGCTCGATCGTGGGCGTGATTCTCAACGTCGCGCTCGTCATCGGCATTCTCGGCTACTTCGGCATTCAGACCACGTCGTTCGCGGCACTGCTCGCAGGCGCGGGTCTTGCCATCGGCGCGGCGTGGAGCGGCATGCTCGGCAACTTCGCGGCCGGCGCATTCATGCTCGTGTTGCGGCCGTTCAAGGTGGGTGACTTCGTGTCGGTGGGCGGTGTCACCGGCACCGTGCACGAACTGGGTCTGTTCGGCACCGTGCTCATCACGCCGGACAACGTGCTCACCACGGTGGGCAACGGCAAGGTGTTCAGCGACACCATTCAGAACTATTCGGCATTGCCGGTACGGCGTGTGGATCGCACCGCGCAACTGACGGCCGGCGTGAACGTGGTGGACGCGATCGCGCGTTTTCGCGCAGCGGTGCAGGCAATTCCCAACGTGGCCGAGTCGCCCGCGCCGGAAGTGAATCTGCTGGAGACGAACCTCGTCGGCCCGGTGATTGCGGTGAGGCCGTATACGCACACCAATCACTACTGGCAGGTGTATTTCGACACCAACGAGGCCATCGCGAACGTGGCTGAAGAAGCCGGGTGGCCGATCCCGCAGGGCTCGCGCCCGGCGAGGGGTGAGCGCACTCCTTGACCGCGTGAAGTGAGCGGCGCGCTCAGCCCATCAGATACTGGTCGATCTCTCGCGCGCTGCGATAGCCGCTTTCGATGGCGCCGTCGATGAAGCCGCGCCAGCCCTCGGCCGAATCCGCGCTCGCGAAGAACAGCCGCCCTTCCTGTTCGCGCAGATCCGGCAGCAGCCGCCCTGGCTGACCAGGCTTGAAGACGCACCACGTGCCGAGGGAGTAAGGGTCGGCGTCCCAGTCCCAACCAAACTGGCTTTCCACCCGCACGCCCGGCAGCAATCGCGCGAGTGCCGTCTGCATCTTCGGCACGTCGCCGAACGGCAGTTTCTGTGGCGAGTTGCCGAACACGATCAGCACGGAACCATCCGCGCCATGCCGATACGTCATGATCGAGTTGATCGCTTCGGTCTCCGGTGCGAACACGCTGACGTTGCCGACGTCGCCTTTGACGTGCACGTAGTACTTCACGCCCGATCCGGCGTGCCGTTCCTTCGACGCCTCGCGTTTTAGCGCCGAGAGCTGAGGCTCGAACGTCACGCTGTTCAGCACGTTCATGGGCAGAGTGATCAGCGCGAATCGGGCGCTCACCGTGCCGCCGCCGGCCAGCTCGATGCGCACGCCGTCGTGCAGCTGCGTCACGCGTTCGACCTTCGCGTTCAGCCGCATGTCCACGCCGTGCGCCTGCCCGGCCATCGCTTCGATGAGCGAGCGCGTGCCGCTCGCGATCTTCGTGCCCGAGAGCGCTGCGATCATCTGCGCAACGTTGTACCCGGCCAGCGCATTCACTCGAATCATGTCGGATGCCGCACCTTGGTCGAGCGGTGCGTTCACTATCGTGGACAACATCCCATCGATCGCATCGTGTACCAGCGGATCGAGCTTCAGCGAGACCAGATACTCCCGCACAGAACGGTCGCCGTAGTGCTGCGGATCCGGTCCCCAACGACCCGAATAGGGCGCGGGGAACAGCTCCGGCGCCGGCGCGCAGAATTGCGTAAGCCCTTCGAACACCTGCATCAGCTGGGCTTCGTCGAGTTCCACCACTTTGCCGCCCGACAAGACGCGTTGCGGCGCGCCGGGTTCGGGCATCGCTTCGGGTTGAAGTCCGTAGCGGGTGATCTCGGCCCACACGTTCGGTTGCGCGGGGTGTATCCACGTGCCGCCGAGTTCCAGACCGTGGCCGCCGTGATCTGCGGTGAAGGTGCGGCCGCCCAACCGGTCGCGCGCTTCGAGCAGAACGGCCGTGCGGCCGCGCATGGAGAGCTCGCGCGCTGCGGTGACGCCCGCAAATCCGCCGCCGATGATCGCAACGTCGGGCTTTGCGGCCGTTGCAGCGGCGCTGGTCCCGGATTGCGACGCGGCGAAAGCGAGGCGAGGAAAACCGGCCGCCGCGATCGCGGCTGCGCCAGCCTTGAGTACGTTGCGTCGTCGAGTCACTGTGCTTCCCGTGTCTTGGTTGGTGTTCGCGGCGGCGCATCGTAACCGACGACGGTTCCCAACCCGCAATACCGCTTACGATTTTCGAGCGCCGCTACGGTACAGTACGCGCGTTGCGCGGCCCGCCGCCGAGACCAATCCCGTTAGATTCAACAGAGCGTTAAATGCCGTTCATTCCGCACACTGAAAGCGATGTCCGTTCCATGCTCGGCGCCATCGGCGTCGATTCGATCGAAGCCCTCTTCGACGAAATCCCGAAGAACCTGCGCGCCGGCGAACTGAAGCACGTTCCCTCGGGCCGCACCGAGATGGAGATGCTGCAGCTGCTCGGCGAACGCGCGAAGCTGGACGAAACCGGCCCGTGTTTCCTCGGCGCCGGCAGCTACGACCACCACATTCCCGCCGCCGTGTGGGACGTGGTGCAACGCGGCGAGTTCATGACCGCTTACACGCCGTACCAGGCCGAAGCGAGCCAGGGCACGCTGCAGCTCATCTACGAATACCAGTCGATGATCGCGTCTCTCACCGGCATGGATGTATCGAACGCATCTGTTTACGACGGTGGCTCGGGACTCGCGGAAGCGGTGCTGATGGCGGTGCGCGCCAACAAGAAGGCTAAGTCGCGCCGCGTGCTTGCCGCCGAGACCGTGCATCCACTGCACCGTCGCGCCGCGCGCGACATTGTGAAGAACCAGCGCATCGTCATCGACACATTGCCGATGGGTGCGGACGGCCGCATCGATCTCGCGCAGCTGAAATCGCTGAAGGGCGAGCCTCCGGAGGCCCTGGTCGTACAGCAGCCGAACGTGTTCGGCCTGCTGGAAGATGTCGATGCGCTCGGAGACTGGGCCGCCGCGAACAACGTGCTGTTGATTGCGGTGGTGAATCCGCTGTCGCTTGCATTGTTGAAGCCGCCGTCCGAATGGGGCCAGGAAGGCGCCGACATCGTCTGCGGCGACGGCCAGCCGTTCGGCATCCCGATGGCGTCCGGTGGTCCGTCGTTCGGGTTCATGTGCTGCAAACAGGATCTCGTGCGGCAGATGCCCGGCCGCATCATCGGCAAAACCGTCGACCTCGACGGCAAGCCCGGCTTTGCGCTGACGCTGCAAGCGCGCGAACAACACATCCGGCGCGCGAAAGCGACGTCGAACATCTGCACGAATCAAGGGTTGCTCGTCACCGCCGCGACCATCCACATGAGCATCCTCGGTGCGGAAGGTCTGCGCCGCGTCGCCATCGCGTGCCACGAGAACACGAACGCGCTCGTCAAAGCGCTGACCAGCGTTGCTGGGGTGAAGGAGAAATTCGCCGGGGCGTTCTTCCACGAGCGCGTCATTCAAGTGCCCGGTGATGCGCGCGCAGCGATCGATGCGCTCGCAGCGAAGGGAATCATCGGCGGCCTCGCACTGGGCGAACATTACCCGTCCCTGGCCGATTGCATCGTCGTGTGCGCTACCGAGAAGCGCACTGCCGCCGACATCGAGCGTTATCGCGCCGCACTTGCCGACGTCGTTAAAGGAGCCCGCGCATGACTACCCGCGACGCACCGGCCGTAACGATCTTCGAACGCTCGCAGGCAGGGCGCATCGCGCCCGCGCAATCGCCATCGAATACCAAAACTCCTCACGACATCCCAAAGGCGCTGCTGCGCAAGACGCCGCCCGTGCTGCCGGAAGTCTCCGAACTGCAGGCCGTCCGCCATTACACGAACCTGTCGCGCAAGAACTTCTCCATCGACACGCATTTCTATCCGCTCGGCTCGTGCACGATGAAATACAACCCGCGCGGTGCGCATCGCGCCGCGAGCCTGCCCGGTTTCCTTGCGCGCCATCCGCTCGCCCCCGAGTCCGCCAGTCAGGGATATCTGGCGTGTCTGTACGATCTGCAGGAAATCCTCAAAGACGTCACCGGCATGAAAGCCGTGTCGCTGACGCCGATGGCCGGTGCACAAGGCGAGTTCGCCGGCGTAGCGATGATTCGCGCCTATCACGAAAGCCGTAACGATGACGCGCGCACGGAGATCCTCATACCGAATGCGGCCCATGGCACGAACCCGGCCACTGCATCAATGTGCGGCTACGCGGTGCGTGAAGTGCCGGTGAAGGCCGACGGCGACGTGGACATCGAAGCGCTGCGCGCCGCGGTCGGACCGCATACGGCCGGATTGATGATGACGAACCCGTCGACGTGCGGTGTGTTCGACCGGCAGATCGCCGAGATCGCGAAGATCGTGCACGCGGCGGGCGGCTTGCTGTACTACGACGGCGCGAACTTGAACGCGATCCTCGGCAAGGTGAAGCCGGGGGATATGGGCTTCGACGTGTTGCACATGAATCTGCACAAGACGTTTGCGACGCCGCATGGCGGCGGTGGGCCCGGCGCGGGTCCGGTTGGCGTTGGTGAGCGGCTCGTGCCTTTCTTGCCTGTGCCGATGGCCGGGAAGGAAGGCAGTCGCTATCGATGGCTCACCGAAGCTGATCGTCCGCAGAGCATTGGGCGGTTGTCGACGTTCATGGGGAACGCGGGGATTCTGGTTCGCGCACTTTCTTACGCATTGCTGCTGGGCCGCGAAGGCATGCATCGCGTTGGGGAATACGCAACGCTGAACGCGAACTACATGGCGGCGCGGCTGGCGAAGGAAGGGTTCCAACTCGCGTATCCGAAACGTCGTGCTGGGCACGAGTTCATCGTGACGTTCAGCAAACAAGCAAAG
>CAZLDA010000255.1:0-1012 GCA_964557875.1 uncultured Pseudomonadales bacterium
CGGTCGCTTCGGTACGTCGACAAACGTCGCGAGTGCGTCCATGGTCGCCGCTGTGTACATCGCTTGTAGCCAGTACGGTGACAAGCCCCGCACGTGCGCTTTCGGCACCTTCAGGTCCTGCTGCAGGGCGATCGCCAACGCCATGTTCAGTGTTGCCTGCGGACCCATGACGCGCAGGATCGCATCGGAGATCGACGTGACCGGTTCGCGTAGACCGTAATAGGCCGAGTTCGCCCAACCGATGATGCGGGCTGAAAGGCTCGGATCCGCCTCGACGACCCGCGTGAGGTCGCGCAGGTTGAAGTCGGGGTCGGCCTTCAATTCCAGGATGCGCCGCGTCGCCTCGGGTAGCGGCGGAATCGTCAACGTTTGATCGAGACGCTGGCGAATTCGCAACTCGGTGAACGCAGCAAGGCTGGCTATGACGCGCTCGCGATCGTCGTGCGGTTGTCGTGGCGTCGGTTCCGCGCCGATGTCGATGCAGAAGTCGACAACGGAGGCTTTTGCTGCGTCACGATTGAACTCGGCATGAGTTAGCGTCACATATTCGTCGGGACGTTCGGTAGCAAGCGCGAGCCGGTCCCATTCCGCAACGCGCCGATCGACCACCAATGGATGCTCGTAGAAGCCCGGAATGGCGGCGATCGGTTCGAAGCTCTCGGTTCGAAGTTGCCGACCGGACCAGTTGCTCAACACCGAGAGGTCTACGATCGCGGCATCCGGCGCGATCAGATGCATCTTGTTCGTATCGTCGCCGACAATCAGCGCGCGTGCGCGACGCGCATTATCGCCGAGAGCCTTTCCGTCCATGGAGGCCTACCGCGGTGACCGAATCGTTGAAGTATAGAAGGTGCTCAAAATTTGCCCGGCCGGAACGACGTCAAACCTGGGTGTAGTCGGCGTTCGGAGGCGACCACGTGGCGACCAGTGCGTCGGCGACATCGGGACGAGTTGCGATGATCCGCGCCGCGATGTCCGTGGCCCGTCCTACCAGGTGAGCATCGATAGCCAG
>CAZLDA010000255.1:1022-6233 GCA_964557875.1 uncultured Pseudomonadales bacterium
CGTGCCGAGCACATCGCCCGGACCGCGTTGCTTGAGATCTTCCTCGGCGATACGGAATCCGTCCTGCGTCTCGCGCATGACGTTCAATCGCGCGCGGCTCTGTTCGCCGAGCGGCGCCTTGTACAGGAGCACGCAGTGGCTGCGCTCGCGTCCGCGCCCGACTCGACCGCGCAACTGGTGCAGTTGCGCGAGACCGAGCCGTTCCGGGTTCTCGATGACCATCAGCGTTGCGTTAGGCACGTCGACGCCGACTTCGACCACGGTCGTCGCTACGAGCAAGTCGACCTCGCCCGCCTTGAACCGATCCATCACCTCGGCTTTCTCTCGTCCGGAGAGACGCCCATGCAACAGCGCGACCCGCAAGGAAGGTAGCGCGGCCGCGAGTTCAGCTGCCGTCGACTCGGCGGCGCGAAAGTCGAGTACGTCCGACTCTTCGATCAGCGTGCATACCCAATAGGCCTGCTGCCCTTGCGCGCACGCCTTCGCGATGCGCGCAACGATTTCCGGGCGGCGCGCGTCGCCCACAGCGACCGTGTCGATCGGTTGGCGTCCAGGCGGCATCTCGTCGATCACCGAGACGTTCATGTCGGCATAGAGCGCCATCGTGAGCGTCCGGGGAATCGGTGTCGCGGTCATGATCAACTGATGCGGCAACACACCTTTCGAGCGCAACGCCATGCGCTGGTGAACGCCGAAGCGGTGTTGTTCGTCGATGATCACCAACGCGAGCTTTGCGAACTCGACGTCCTTCTGAAACAGCGCGTGCGTTCCGATGACGACGAGCGCATCGCCACTTGCAATCGACTTTCGCTCGCGCGTGCGTTCTGCGGCGGACATACGACCGGTGAGGAGGCGCACGGAAACGCCGAGTGGTTCGAGCCACGACGAGAAATTGAGATAGTGCTGTTCCGCAAGAATCTCCGTAGGCGCCATGATCGCGGTCTGGGAACCATGTTCCGCCGCTCTGACGGCCGCGAACGCCGCGATCACTGTCTTACCGCTGCCGACATCGCCCTGGATGAGGCGCAGCATCGGAGTATTCTGCTCGAGATCCAGCAACACTTCCGTGGTCACGCGCCTTTGTGCGGACGTTAGCTCGAAGCCTAGCCGTTTCAGCAACACGCGGCCGAGCTGTTGCGAGCGGGGCAACGCCAGCGTTTGTTCCGTCGCGCGTTCGCGCTGTCGTCGTTTCAGTACGATGATGTTGCTGATCAGTTCGTCGAGCACGACACGATTGCGCGCTTCACGAAGCGTTGTCGAAGATATCCCCGATGGCGGATTGT
Organism: uncultured Pseudomonadales bacterium; assembly: GCA_964557875.1. Lineage (GTDB taxonomy): Bacteria > Pseudomonadota > Gammaproteobacteria > Pseudomonadales > Azotimanducaceae > DATJGR01. The sequence continues at coordinate 2,306 of CAZLDA010000255.1, forward strand.
GCAGAAGCCTCAAGGCGGATCGCAGGTCTGAAGATTCGCCCGAATCGAGCCATTCGTCGATGTTCGGCGGCACCCACTGATCCAGCGCAACCAGCGCCTGATCGACGAGACCGGCGATGCGGGTCTGCGTCAAACCCTCGGTCGCGGGATAGACGGGTGTCAGTCTCGGTTCGGGAGCGTCGGGCTTGGTGGGAAACGCCTTGTATTCGGGATGTACCATTTCGAATCCGTTGGCCCCGGCACGCACTTCAGCGAAGCAACGCAAGTACATCCCGGCTGAGATGCCGGCGCGTTGACGTTCGCTGAAGTGAAAGAAGCGCAGGCGCAGGAATCCGGTGTCGTCGCCGATCGTAACGAGCCAACTGCGCCGTTTACCGAAAACCACACGACTTTCCATCACCTGCCCGATCACCAACGCTTCGACGTTGGCGCGCAATCCGATCAACGGTACGACCTGCGTACGGTCCTGATATCGATGCGGGAGATTGAGCAGCAGATCGAGCAGCGTGTGAATACGCAACTTGGTGAACTTATCTCGAAGCGCTGGACCGACTCCACGCAGGGTCTCGATCGAGGCAGACGGCGCGTGCCTGCTCACTTGCCCGCGGGCAGCACCATGACGGCGTCGATCTCGACGAGCGCGCTGCGCGGGAGTTCGGCGACACCGACGGCGGCGCGCGCCGGATAGGGCGCGCTGAAATACTGCGCCATGATTTCGTTGACGCGCGGGAAATACGCCATCGAAGTGACGTACACGGTGAGTTTCACGACGTGTTCGAAGCCGCCGCCGGCAGCCGTGACCACCGCGCGCAGATTCTTGAACACCTGGTGAATCTGCAGATCGATGTCGGGCCCGACGATTTGTGTGGTCGTCGGATCGAGGGCGATCTGGCCGGAGAGATACACCGTGTCGCCCGTGCGAACGGCTTGCGAGTAGGTGCCGATGGCAGCCGGCGCATTGTTCGTCGCGACGATCGACCGCGTCTGACTCATTCGATGATCCTGCTGATGCCGTGAACGTTCGTCAGCACGCGCAGTCGACGCATGACGCGGGCAAGGTGCGTTCTGTTGCGTACCGACAGCTCGACTGCCACCGTCGAGAGCTCTGCGTCGCGTTCATCCACCTTGATGTTCTCGATGCCTGCGTCGGCTTCGTTGATCGTCGCGGCGATTTCCGCGATTACGCCCTTCTGGCGGTCGACCTGAATGCGCAATGCGGTGACGTATTCACCTTCGACGTCGGCCGCCCATCGCGCCGGAATGATCTCGTTGGGGCTTCGGCGGCGTATCTCCGCCATGTTCTTGCACGTTTCGATGTGAACGACGAAGCCCTTACCCGAAGACATGTGTCCGGCGATCGGATCGCCAGGGACCGGGTAGCAGCAGCGTCCATAGCTGATGACGAGACCTTCCGTACCGCGAATCGCCACCGGACCGCCGGTTTGAATGGAGATCGCATCGGCGGCCGGGTTGTCGGGCGCAAGCAGACGTTGTGCTACGACGTACGCCATGTAGTTGCCGAGACCGATCGCCTCCAACAGATCGTTCAGGCGGCGCACGTTGAACTCTTTGAGCACCTTGCGCAGGCGGCGGAAGTCGAGGTCGTTGATCGACGTGTCGGCATTCGCGAGCGACCGATTCAATAGTCGCCGGCCAAGCGCGATCGATTGCGAGCGTTTCTGGTCCTTCAACGCCTGCCGGATGGCGGTGCGGGCTTTGCCCGAAACGGTGAACGTGAGCCAGTCCGGATTCGGGCGCGCGTCCTTCGCAGTAATGATCTCTACGGTCTGCCCGCTCTGCAGTTGCGAACTGAGCGGAGCGAGATCGCGGTCTACACGACAGGCGACGCAACTATTGCCGATGTCGGTGTGCACGGCGTATGCAAAGTCGACCGGACACGCGCCACGCGGGAGTTCGAAGATCTCCCCTTTCGGCGAGAACACGTATACCTCGTCGGGGAACAGATCGATCTTCAGGCTTTCGATGAATTCGAGCGAGCTGCCGGCGCGCTGTTGCAGATCGAGCAGGTCGCGCAGCCATTGCCGCGCTCGCGCCTGACTACCCGCGAACGATGCTTCGTCGGCCTTGTAGAGCCAGTGGCCTGAAATACCGTTGTTCGCTACCGACTCCATCTGTCGCGTGCGGATCTGCACTTCGATCGGTACGCCGTGCATGCCGAACAACGTGGTGTGCAGCGACTGGTAGCCGTTCGCTTTCGGAATCGCGATGTAATCCTTGAAGCGGCCGGCAACCGGCTTGTACAGGTTGTGCACGACGCCGAGCACGCGGTAACACGCGTCGACGCGGTCGACGACGATGCGGAAGCCGAACACGTCCATGATCTCGTTGAACGGCTTCCGCTGAGTCTTCATCTTCTGGTAGATGGAATAGATGTGCTTCTCGCGGCCGGTGACGATCGCGTCGATGCCTTCGCGTCGGAGGGCGGTACCGAGCGAGCGATGAATCTGCTCCATCAGCGCCTTTCGATTGCCGCGGGATGCAGCAACGGCGCGACGAATGCGGTCGGCTCGCAGGGGATAGAGCGCGTTGAAGGCGAGATCCTCGATCTCGACTTTGAGCGTGTGAATGCCGAGTCGATTTGCGATAGGCGCATAAAAATCCAGCGTTTCGCGTGCGATGCGACGTCGCTTTTCGGGATTCAGCACACCGACTGTGCGCATGTTGTGCAGGCGATCGGCGAGTTTTACGAGAATCACTCGCAGATCTTTGGCCATCGCGATGGCCATTTTCTGGAAGTTCTCAGCCTGGGCTTCGGCGCGCGACCGGAACATCGTGGTGAGCTTGCTGACGCCATCGACGAGTTCGGCAACCTCGCGTCCGAACCTCTTGCCGAGCGCGCGCTTCGCGATGCCGGTGTCTTCGATCACATCGTGCAGTAGCGCGGCCATCACGGTGGGATGGTCCATGCGCATCTCGGCCAGAATGCCGGCTACCGCGAGCGGATGCGTGATATAGGGATGGCCCGTGCGTCGGAACTGGCCCTCGTGCGCTTCGCGCGCGTATTCGTAGGCGCTGCGAACCAGTTCAACCTGCTCGGGCGTCAGGTACGACGAGAGGGTTTCGGAGAGGGACTCGATCGTTGCCGGTGCGGCGACATCGTCGCCTGCGGCCTGGGCTGCTAGCCGCGACCCGAAGTACGAGTCATAGGTCGCTGCTTCCTTCATGCGCGAATGTGAACGGTATGTCGAGCCGTTCATCCTCAGTTCTCGCATCTTGGGCGTCAAGCATTTCGTCGTTGATCAGACCGTCAGCGATTTCGCGTAGCGCGATCACGGTCGGCTTATCGTTCTCTTCAGCGACCAGCGAATCCGCGCCGCGGGCCAACTGACGGGCGCGGCGGGTCGCCACCATGACCAGCGAGAAGCGGTTATCGACGTGATCGAGGCAATCTTCGACGGTGATGCGGGCCATTGATGGAAATCCGTGGGTCGCGAGGGCGGCGGAGTTTACTGGATCGGTTTGCCGTGTGACAAGAGATCGTGCAGGAGCTGGGCGCGGCGCCGCGCTTGCCGCGAGGCTCGGAGGCGCTCGGCCCGGATGATGGCGCGAAGGTCGGCGACGGCATCGTCGAAACGGTCATTCACGATGAGGTAGTCGTACTCGTCGTGATGCGACATCTCCATGACGGCCTCCGCGGTGCGCTTGCTGATCGCATCGTCGTTGTCCTCGCCGCGGCGGCGCAGGCGCTCGCTGAGCGCCTGGTGCGATGGCGGCAGGATGAAGAGCGAGACCGCCGCGGGAAAGGAATGTCGGATCTGCTGCGCGCCCTGCCAGTCGATCTCAAGCAAAACGTCGCGGCCAGACGAGAGTTCGCGCTCGACGGTTGCGCGCGAGGTACCGTAGGAATTGCCGAACACGGTGGCGTGTTCCAGGAATGCTCCGGCCGCAACCATCGTGGCGAATTGCG
>CAZLDA010000256.1:0-357 GCA_964557875.1 uncultured Pseudomonadales bacterium
ATCCGCCGCGTGCAAAGTGAGGCGCCCCGACGCGTAGCCGGGCATCTCCTTCAGAAACGTCGTGCGCGCCGCATCGTTCACGTCGCGCACGCATGCGCGCACCCGATAACCCTTGTCGAGCAGACGCCGCACCACCCAACCACCGATGAAACCGGCCGCGCCGGTAACGGCCACCATGCCGCCTTTTGGAATCGGAGCCATTTATTTCCCCTGAATCGATATCGCAGTCGATGCGATTGCGGCTGAGGGTGTCAAGCCCGAGCGCTAGCCCGCACGACCTCCTCGTAGGACGGCACCGACCCGAGCATCGGCCGGCACCGATTGGGGCCGGTGCCGACGCGGTAGAACATCTCTCTG
>CAZLDA010000256.1:367-6232 GCA_964557875.1 uncultured Pseudomonadales bacterium
AGTCGATGCGATTGCGGCTGAGGGTGTCAAGCCCGAGCGCTCTCCGGCCGCGGTCGTGGCGGGTCTCGCTCGTGAAGCTTCGCTCGTAGGACGACACCGACTCGAACATCGGCCGGCACCGATTGGGGCGCCTTCGGACGGAGTCGAACATCGCACTGTCGAGTTTTTCAGGGAGTGGCGTCGCGATGGCTGTGCAGATTCTCAAGATCACCTGTGCCGCAAGTTTGCTCGCGGTGGCGCTGAGCAGTTCATTACCAGCGTCCGCCGCCGAGCGTCCTCAGGACGCGGCGCTCACCCACTCGGTCGAAGACGCACTAGCGGCGTACCCCGTGGCGGGCTCACACGAGATCACGGTCGACGTGTACGACGGCATTGTTCAACTGACTGGCTTCGTCGGTTCCGACAACGTGCGCGAATCCGCGGTCAAGGCCGCGAAAGGTGTAGACGGCGTAGCGCAGGTTCGCGACAACCTGAAGATCCGCCCCGACAACGTATCGCCGGAACAAAAGCAACGCGATGCCGATATCACGCAGGAAGTGCGGAAGGCGCTGGTTACCAACCCGGCAACGAAGGCACACGAGATCAACGTAGCCACCGCCGACAGCGTGGTGCAGCTTTCCGGCTTCGTCGACTCGGCCGACATCCGCGCGACCGCCGCACAGGTTGCGGGCGCCGTTCACGGAGTTCGCCGCGTTCAGAACGAACTGGAGATGAAATAGGCCGAGGTCTTCAGAGACACGCTCCACATCGAAGGCCGATTCCCAACGAACGCGTTGGGTCGCGTACCAAGGACTTTGCGATCGTTTAGGGCTTCATCTCGAGCTCGGTTTCTTCGCTGGGCAGCGCAACGGTATCGGTGAGTTCGCTCCACGCCGCGCGCATGACCTCCTCCATGAGAAGAGGCGGAGCGGCTTCTGCTGCGAGTGTCTCGATTCGCTGCTTTAACTCGGCGACCTTCTGCGGGTTCTGTTGCGCGAGGTCGACTTGTTCCCCGGGGTCCTGAGCCACGTTGAACAACTCGGCCTTCGACGGCAGCGTCGTCTGCCACACCAGTTTCCAGTTGCCCTGGCTGAGGGCCGCTTGGGACGGCTCGATGTTGTAGACCACCTCGCTTCGGGGAGAGGGTTTGCCTTCGACGATGGTCTGCCACACGTCGAGACCGTCGAGCGGCTTCACGTTGGCCATCGAGGCGCCTGCAAGATTGGCAATGGTCGGGTACATATCCACCGTGTGAATCGCCTCGTCCACGGCGCCGCCCGACCTGACGTGGCCGGGCCAGTTCGCAAGCGCGACGACGCGCGTGCCGCCTTCATAGAGCATTCCCTTTCCGTCGCGATAGGGGCTGTTGTCGGCCGGGATCGTGCTCTTCGACATGTCTACCTCGCCCGTAAATTTGGCGGAGCGCGGACCACCGTTGTCGCTCTGGAACAGGACGAGCGTGTTGTCGCGCATCTTCCGCCTCTCCAACGCCGCCACGACGTTGCCGATTTCGACATCCATGGCGGTGATCATCGCGGCATATGCGCGTCGGCCGGGGTCCGTGACGTTTGCATACATATCGAGATACTTCTGCGGCGCCTGATACGGCGCGTGCGGCGCCGTGAACGTCAGGTAGAGAAAGAGCGGCGTCTTCGCATCGTGGCTCTCGATGAGTCGCACCGCATCTTCCCCGAGTAGAGTGGTTGCGTAACCCTCTTCTTTCACCGGTTCGTTATTGCGGTACCAATCCATCACGCCGTGGGCCTCATGGGTGAAGTAATCGATCTCGCCCAGCAAGGGTCCGTACTGGTAGTCGAAGCCCCGCTGACGCGGCCAGTACTTTCGATCGGCGTGTCCCAGATGCCATTTGCCCACGATCGCCGTCGCGTAACCGGCTTCTTTCAATGCTTGCGGCAGGAGCCACTCGTCAATCGCGAGACCGTACTGGCCGTTTGATGGAATCACGCCCGTCTGCAAACCGTACCGATACGGGTAGCGGCCCGTCATGAACGCGGCGCGCGTCGGCGTGCACATCGGCTGGGCGTAGAACCGCTCGAGAACAGCGCCGGTCCGCGCCAGCTTGTCCAGATTCGGCGTCATGATGTCGGAGCCGTGAAACCCCGTGTCCTTGTGCCCCAGGTCGTCAGCGACGATGTAGACGATGTTCGGGCGAGGCGGCGAACCTCGCTCGGCCGCCGCCGACATGGATCCCAGGCACGCCGCGACTACGGCAACGGCCAGGATGGTGGAACGCCCGCGCGAAGCCATATGTCTACCTCCCCTACTGTTCGTTGAGATTACGGCCACTCACTACCTTCGTTCCGGGAACGTCCAGCCCACACCGAGGAACGGGCCGCTGAACGTCGTGTCGAGGCCGTTTCCATCGTTCTTGAACTTGTAATACAACCGCTTGTAGCCGAAACGCAGTGCAAGGGATTCGGAGAACTGCCACTGGAGCTGCGGCATCAAAGAATACGTCGTGTCCGAATCACCCGAAATGCCATAGGCCATCGTCGGGTTGAAGCGCCACCGCTCCGACAGCTGCAAAGAGGGGCGCAGCATGATGACGGTGTCGGTGAGGCTGTCCTTGTTTTCGGAACTGTTGCCGGAAACCTTGATCTTCGTCTGGATGTCGGTCAGCAGCATGCCGATCAACACGTCGATCGTGTTCGTGCCGAACGTGTCGAACCGGTAGCCGCCGCCGTAGGTGCCGATGCCGCTATCGGTCTCCGCTTTCACCTTCGTGCCGGGGGGCGCAGCGATGCCGCTTTTGGAGTGATCGTCGCTGCTCAGGCTCAGGTAGTCGTAGTCGGCATATAGCACGAAGCGGTCGAAGCTGATCACCGCGAGTCCCATGAACGCGGCATCGGTGTTGTCCAACAGGTCGCTGAAGTCGCGATCGAAATGCACCGTTTCGTTATTCACCTCGATCTTGCCGTCCTGCCCCGCCGCCCAGAAGTACGGTGTCAGCTCCAGGTTGGTCCCCTCCGTACGTGTCTCGTCGGCGTGCACGCCAGCCGATGCGGCAGCCGCCAGCAACATTGACGCAATCGATGCCCTACACATGATTTTCTCCTCTCATTTATACCAATCCGGCTATACCAATCCGGCGTACGAACCGCCGTCCATTTGCAGCATCTGTCCGGAAACGAACCCCGCTTGTGCGCTGCATAGATATGCACATGCGTCGCCGAATTCCTCCGGCCGTCCCATACGTTTTGCGGCAATCGAGGCTTCGATTTCGGCGCGCGCCTGCTCGTAGCTGATGCCTCGCCCGGCCATCGCGAGACGCGCCATCTGCTGTTGCCGCTCCGTGTCGAAGCGTTCGGGGAGCAGGCTGTTGATCGTCACGTTGTCAGGCGCCACGACCGGCACGAGCGCTTTACACGCTGCTGTCAGCGCGGTGCGCGCTGCGGTCGACAAGCCCATCGGCGCGCGCGGCGATTTCACCATCGCGCTCGTGATGTTGACGATTCGTCCGAACCGCCGCGCACGCATGCAGGGGAGCAGCGCGCGAATCAACATCAACGCCGGCAGCATGTTCGCGTGAATTGCGTCGAGCCACGCCGCTTCGTCCCAGTCTTCGAAGCGTCCGGGGGGCGGCCCGCCGTTGTTGTTGACCAGAATGTCGACGTCGCCGCACGCGTCGAGCAACGCGGCACGGCCGACGGGGTCGTTCAGATCAGCGACGACAGCTCCAACCGGCTGCACGGCGGCGACATCCAAACGCGCCTTCGCGTCTGCGAGCCGCGCGGAGTCGCGACCGTTGATCGTCACGCTCGCGCCCTCACGCGCGAGCGATTGGGCGCACGCGAAGCCGAGTCCGCGCGACGACGCACAGACGAGCGCGCGACGACCTGCGATGCCGAGGTCCATCAGTTGTTCACCGCCGCGCGAGCGTTCGAAACCGCCGAAGCCTGCGCAGCGCCCGCGTTCGGCACCGGGGTACCGGTCACATACGCGTCGATCGCGTGCGCAACGTCCGCTGCGTCGTTCGCATCGAGCGCGACAGCGAGGATGTGGCCGTCCGGCCGAACGGCAATCGCGCCGCTGCGGTCGATCGCCATGCGCGCGAACCAATCGCATTCGGTAAAGTCACGGCCCTCCGCCACCACCACGACCGGGGCGCGGGCCGCCAGCGATCGCCACGCTGCAGCGTCCGGTCCGGCGATCACGGTCACGCGATCGCGCGCGATCAGGTCGAGCGTCGAGCGCGCGCCGCACGCAACGTGCGGCAACCGCGCGCCGACCACCGCCTTCGGCACGAATCGGCTCACCGGAAGTACGGAGTCCGCATTCAACGCATCGCCGTACGCATAGCCGAGTTGCAGCCGCAAGCTGTCGAAGTGATCGCGCTGGAATTCAACCGCTGCATCGAGGCGTGCGCGCGTCTCGGGATCGGCGAGTCGCGCAGCGAAGGTCGCGTCGTCGAGCCCATCGACGGGGCCGAGCGCCTCCACGACCGCAGCCATGCGCAGCGCGTTCGCGAGGCTCTGGCCCGTGTTGGTCTGCGCGACGATGCGACGTTCGCGCTCATACGAATCGAGTACCTCGGGCGCTGCCCAACTGGCTTCTACGGCGGCGATCTTCCACGCGAGGTTGTCGACGTCGGCGATGCCGGTGTTGAGACCGAGCCCGCCGGTCGGCGGGAACCGATGCGCCGCGTCGCCGACGACGAACGCATTGCCACTGCGATAGCGTCGTGCGACCTGTGCCGACATCGCCCACGGCCGCGCGCCCATGATCACGAGGTCGGAGACGGCGGCGCCGATTTCGCCGAACACGATGTCTCGGCACGCGGCCTCGTTGAACGCTTCCGGAGACGCACGCCGAGGATCGTACGGGTACATCAGCACCCAGGTGCGCGAGATGTCGTAGGCGATGAATACGCCGCGGCGGCCGGGACCAAACAGGAAGTACAGAATCGCCGGTCGGTGGCCGACGAGCGGCCGCAGGTCCGCTTCGAAGTGGATCATCATCTGATGCTGAAGCGCCTCGGGGCCGTCCATGCGGATGCCGACGTTGCCGCGCACGGCGCTGCCGGCACCGTCGGCGCCGATCAGATAGCGGCTGCGAACGGTGTACAGGCGGCCCGTCGACCGCTCGCGCAATGTCGAGATCACGACGTCGGCCAGCTGATCGCAGCGTACCCACTCGACCCCGCGCCTCAGTTCGATCGTCGGCAACTTCGAAACTGATCGCTCGAGGATCTCCTCGAAGCGGGGCTGCGCGATGTTGATCAGCGGCCAGGGCGTAACCTCGCGAACGCGGTCGTCCTGCCGCTCGTACGGCAGCGCGGCGAGTTCGGGACCGGCGAGTGTCGCGACGAGGCGCACCCAACGTCCCTGCTCGGTGGGCGTTGCTGCGGCCTGGATCTCTGCCATCGGCAGACCGGCAGCCGCGCAGATCTCGAGTGAGCGCGGGTTCAGTGCATGCGCCTTCGGCGCCACGAGGCGGTGCTCGTATTTGTCGATGATCAGCGCGCGAACGCCGCGCACGCCCAGCAGCTGTGCGCCGAGCAGACCCACCGACCCGGCGCCGACGATGAGAACAGGAACGTCGCAATACGGCTTTACCATGACTGACTCACGGCGCAGGCGCGATCGTGCGGCCGAACGTCGGTGGCGGGTTCGGCCCCCACTGGCTAGACAACGCGCCGTCGGGCGTCACCTGACCGGCCGGCACGCTCGCGTCGAGTTGGTCGCCGTCGGTCCAGTGCTCGTGAATGTGCCCCCACGGGTCGCGCCAGTAGTCGAACACCTGGCTGCCGAGCAGGTGTCTCCCGATGCCCCATTCGTGGCGCCGCCCACGCGCCTCGAGAAACTCGTGACCGGCGTGGATGTCGTCGATGTCGATGACCTCCCACGACAGGTGGTTGAGGCTTGC
>CAZLDA010000257.1:0-6231 GCA_964557875.1 uncultured Pseudomonadales bacterium
TCGATTGCTTCGGAGGTGGAATTCGCGCCCGTTCCCGCAATCACCGGAATCTGCTTGCCCACGCGCACGACGGTGCGTTCCACCACCTTGATGTGCTCTTCGACGCTGAGCGTCGCGGACTCGCCGGTAGTTCCTACCGGCACGATACCGTGCGTGCCCGACTCCACGTGCCAGTCGATGAGCCGATCGAGCGCTGCCCAATCGACTTCGCCGGAGCGGTGCATCGGCGTCACCAGAGCGACAATGCTGCCCGCAAGCATGATGAATCCCGAGAAAAAAGTGGGCTAAGGATACTGACGGGGTTAGTCGATCACTAGCCCTTCTTGCGCAGCAGATACTCGAAGCGACCGTCCGCATGCTTCGAATCCAGCAACGCGTTTCCGCTTTGCTGCGAGAACACTTCGAAATCGCGCGCAGACGCAGGATCGGTTGCGATGACGCGCAGCAACGCGCCGGCCGCCATGCCGTTCAGCGCCTTCTTCGCCTTCAGCAGCGGCATCGGACAATTCAACCCGGACACGTCGAGCAGAACGGGTACTGCATCAGAAGTCGATTCGGCCATTTGCACGTCGCCGGTTGGAACCGTTTGCGAGTATTGCACAACGTAAGCCCGCTCCCGCGACGGAACTTTCTCACCTGCGCCGTATCTCTACGTCTCCGGATGCCGGGTTTTCCCGGCGCCGGCTTAACGGCGACCGTACCAATTTCAGTATCATGCGGACCATGCGACGCTCCCCTCAAATGCGACTGTTGATCGTCACCGGCCTCAGCTGGTCGATCAGTGCTGCCGCCACCGTCAGCAGCGAGTTGCCGGAACTCGGCGACAGTTCGTCGGCCGTGGTATCGCTCGAGATGGAGCAGGAGATCGGCAAACAGCTGTTGCGTCAGGTGCACGCCGAAGTTCCGACCATCAGCGATCCGTTGCTGAAGTACTACACGGAGACGCAGCTCTATAGCCTTGCCGAGCACTCGGAACTGAAGCGCAAACAGCTGTTCCCAGTGTTGATCGACGCACAGGAGATCAACGCATTTGCGGCGCCGGGCGGCGTCATCGGCATCAATCTCGGGCTGTATCTCGCCGCCGAAGACGTGAACGAATACTCGGCCGTGCTCGCGCACGAACTCGCGCACTTGAGCCAACGCCATTTCGCGCGACAGATCGAGATGCAGCAGCAGTCGGCGATTCCGTATCTGGCGGCGATGCTCGCATCGATCGTCATTGCCGCCACCGCAGGCGGCGACGCCGGGCTCGCGGCGATGTCGGGCACTCAGGCACTTGCACAGCAGAGCCAGCTGCAGTTCTCGCGCGAACGCGAATCGGAAGCGGACCGCATCGGCATCAACACACTCGCGGCCGCCGATCTCGACCCCGCCGCGATGGCGAAGATGTTCGAGCAGATGCAGCGCGCCTACCGCTTCAGCCGCCGGCCGCCGGAATTTCTGCTCACGCACCCGGTATCCGAAGCGCGCATCTCGGATGCACGCAACCAGGCGTCGGAGTATCCAGCGAAGAACTACCCCGACTCAGAAGAGTTCCAGATGATGCGAGCGCGCGCGATGGTGCATTACGCGCCATCGCCGCAGCAGGCCGTTGCGCAGTTCAAAGCGCTGGTCGAACGCACCGACGGCGCCGACTGGGCGTACTACGGCCTGATCGTCGCGATGTCGAAGGCCGGCGACCACGATGGCGCGCTCGACACGGCAAAACCGCTGATGGCGAAACACCCGGACTCGCTGCTGTATATGGCGACGGAAGCCGAACTGCTCACCGCCGCGGGACGTTACGACGACGCGATGAAGCTGCTCACCGCCCAACTCGAGCGCAACCCGGACAACAAGCCGCTGTCGATTCTCTACGCCGATGCGTTGAACGGCGCCCGCCGTTATCGCGAAGCGGAAGCCGTGTTGTTGAAACAGTCGGTACGCACGCCGGACGACATCGACGTGTGGTACGAACTTGCCGAAACCGCGGGCCTCGCCGGCGACATCGTGCAGGTGCACCTGGCGCGCGCCGAGTATTTCGCGCGTGTGGGCAATCTGCAGAAGAGCATTCAGCACCTCGAGTACGCCCGCGGACTGGTGAGCCGCGACAACTACCGCCTCACCGCGATGCTCGATCAGCGTATTCGCGACCTCAGCGCGGAACTCGCGGAAAGTCAGAAGCGCAGCTAGCGCTCAGGCGGGCTTCGGAAAATCCAGCATCCGTTGCAGCGGCACCATTGCGCGCCGCCCGATTTCCGGATCGACGTGAATCTCGTTGCTGCCGCGCGCTAACGATTCTTTCAGTTCGCGCAACTGATTCATCGCCATCCATGGACAGTGCGCGCAACTGCGACACGTTGCGCCTTCACCCGCCGTCGGCGCTTCGATGAAACGTTTATTCGGCGCTTCTTTACGCATCTTGTGGAAGATGCCGCGGTCTGTGGCGACGATGAACATCTTGTGCGGCAACGTTTTCGCGGCCTTCACCAAGGCGCTGGTGGAACCCACCGCGTCGGCGAGTTCGATCACCTGCGCGGGGCTTTCGGGGTGCACCAGCACACCTGCGTCGGGATAGATCGCTTTGAGATCGGCCAGCGCCTTGAACTTGAACTCTTCGTGCACCACACACGCGCCGTTCCACAGCAGCATGTCGGCGCCGGTCTGGCTTTGGATGTAGCGACCGAGATATTTGTCCGGTGCCCACAGAATCTTCTCGCCCTTCGCCGCGAGGTGCTCCACGATCGGTAACGCAATGCTCGACGTCACCACCCAGTCGGACAGCGCTTTCACCTGCGCCGACGTATTCGCATATACGACCACCGTGCGGTCGCTGTTGGCTTTGCAAAAGGCTTCGAATTCATCGGGCGGACAGCCGAGGTCGAGCGAACACTCGGCCTTCAGCGTCGGCATCAGCACGCGCTTGTCGGGCGAGAGGATCTTCGCGGTTTCGCCCATGAAGCGAACGCCTGCCACCACCAGCGTCGTTGCCGGATGGTCGCGACCGAAGCGCGCCATCTCGAGTGAATCAGCCACACAACCGCCGGTTTCTTCGGCGAGATCCTGAATGTCGCCGTCCACGTAATAGTGCGACACGAGCACGGCGTTCTTCGCCGCGAGCAGCGCTTTGATTTCTTCCTTCAGGCGGCGTCGATCTTCGACATCGACGTCCGGCGGCTCTACAACCGGCACCCGTTCAGGGGGCAGTGCGTGGTCGGCGAGTGTGGTGGTCATGACGCGCATTCTTACTTGCGGGAGGGCGAGTCTACCATGTAGAACACGCACCTCTTCGCGAGGCCGACGATGCCGAGCATCTGCTTTCTGACCAGCAAGCGCGGCGCACCGCGCAACGACAATCACGAACGGTTGCCGCGTGCGTGGGGAGCCGCCGGCTGGAGCGTGGCGCACGCCGATCACGACGACGTTCGCCTCGACGCGCGCGGCATTTGCGTCGCAGAGGGTCCGCTCCAAGACTTCGATCTGATCTGGCCCATCGGACTCGGTTCGCGCGCGTCGTTTCTCGACCGGATGCAGCTGCTGTCCTCGATCGACGAAAGTCGCTTTGTTACCAGCCCGCGCGCATTGCTGATGGATCACGCGAAATACTCGATCGCGCTGGGCGATCTTGCTGCTCATCACCCGCAGACGTTCGCAAGTCGCGATCCACGCTGGCTCAAGGAAAAAGTGCTCGGCGGCGGCGACTGGATAGCGAAGCCTTCCGCGTCGAGTTTCGGGCGCGATGTGTTTCGCGTGCGCGCCGACGACGCGAATCTAGACGTCATCCTCGACGCGCTGACCGGTTACGACGCATCGCGGTATTGCCTGCTGCAACGCTACGTCGCCGAGATCGAGCGCGGCGAAACGCGCGTGCTGCTGGCCGGCGGCGAGTTCATCGGTGCGTACTTGCGCGTCGCGGGCACGGACCATCGCGTCAACCTCGCCGGTGACGGACGCGCGACCGCAGTTTCCGTGTCGCCCGCGGAGCTCGAACTCGCGACGCGCGCTTCACGTAGTTTGCTTTCGCACGGCGTTCGCTTCGTCGCCATCGACATCGCCTATCCGTGGATCATCGAATTCAACATCGCGAACCCCGGCGGGCTCGAGACGATCGAACGGTTGAGCAGCGAGAATCTTGCACCGCGCGTCGTTGCGGCAATCGCGAAGACGCACGCTGCCGCGTCGCGGCAATCGATGACTACGCGTCGGTAAGGCAAGCACGGAGCGAGGCGAACTAGTGCGTGGGACGCGGCGCTGCCAGCAGCAACGCCTTCATCTGATCGAGCGCATCCTGACGTTCGTCGAGCGTACGGATGTGCCAACGGATCAACTCGGTGCGTTCGGGGTGATTCGACAGGCGGATCGTCTCCAGGGACAACTGCAGACGTTCGATCTCGCGCTCGAGCAGCACGATGACATCGTCCAGCGAGTTGTTGATCAGTTCGTCTGCCACAGTCGCCATCGTCGGGTTGGGTCTCGATCTCGAACGAAGTCTCGAACGCATTCGCGAACGCATTCGCGGACGTCTTTGTAGACTAGCAGCCGCATCGCGAACCCACCGTCGTCAAACACGAATTTTGTTTACGGTGTCCCACCGTCGACACGAACCAGCGTGCCCGTCGTAAAACTGGCGGAAGGACTCGCAAGATACAACGCCGCGCCGACGATCTCGTTCGGCTCGCCGCCGCGTTTCAATGCCAACCGCGGTGCTGAAAGCTTGTTGAACGCTTCCATGTCCCACGCTTTTGCGATGTCGGTGAGAAACGGGCCGGCGACGATGCAGTTCACACGCACCTTCGGACCGTATGCAAACGCAAACGATCGCGTGATCGAATTGAGCCCGGCTTTTGCCGCACCGTACGGCTCCGACGTCGGCGATGGATTCAGCGACGCCGTGCTCGAAATGTTGATGATCGAGCCACCATCGCCCTTCGCCATACGACTGCCGACGAGCGCCGAAAGACGGAACGGACCTTTGAAATTGAGCCCGACCACTTTGTCGAACAGCTCTTCGGAAATGTCTTCCAGCGACGGATACAGCGGCGACATTCCCGCGTTGTTCACGAGAACGTCGACGCGTCCGAAGCGTTCGTACGCCGCGTCGGCGAGCTTTCCGACTTCGTCCCAGCGGCCGACGTGACACGCGATGGGCAATGCCTTGCGGCCCTTCTTTTCGGCTTCCCGCGCCACCTCTTCGCAGGCCTGCAGCTTGCGGCTCGCGATCACCACGTCGGCGCCGCGTTCGGCGAACGCCAATACCATCTCGCGGCCCAGGCCGCGGCTGCCGCCGGTAACCAACACCACCTTGCCCGTGAAATCGAACAACGGATCCATCGCGCTTCCCCTGTTTCTTACGCTGATTACTTCTCGCCCGAACCGGTTGCCTGTTCCTTCGCCCATCGATAGTCGGCCTTGCCGCTGGGGCTGCGGACGATCGCATCGCGGAAGACATAGGCCTTCGGCAACTTGTAGCGCGCGATGTGCTTTGCACACTCGTCGCTCAACTCGACGTCGGTAACGCGCGCGCCGCTGCGCAACTGCACTACCGCGACCACTTCCTGTCCCCACCGTTCGCTCGGCCGACCGGCAACGACCGCGTCGTACACCGCGGGATGGTGTTTCAACGCATGTTCCACTTCTTCCGCGAAGATCTTCTCGCCGCCGGAATTAATCGTTACCGAATCGCGGCCGTGCAGCTCAATGCTGCCGTCAGCGAGGTGTCGTGCGCGATCGCCGGGTACCGAGAAGCGCGTATCTCCGATCATCACGAAGGTGCGCTCCGTTTTGGCCGCGTCGTCGAGATAGCCCAGCGGCACGAAGCCTCGTTTGGCCCACCAGCCCATGCCCTCGTGGCCCGGTTCCAATACCTTGGTAAGTGCTTCGTCGACCACGACGTTGTCGGGGCCGGGCACGAACTTGCCGGTGCTGGCGCCGGTCATCCTGTTGCTGATCTGCGAGCCCTGCCCGCCCGCTTCCGACGAACCGAGCCCGTCGATGATCATCACGTTCGGCAGCAGGTCGAGAATTTCCGCCTTGATCGACGCGTTCAGCGGCGCGCCGCCCGACAGGATGATGCCCAGGCTCGAAAGGTCGTAGCTGCCATTGCGGATCGCATCGACGATCGGCCGCGCGAACGCGTCGCCGACGATCTGCAGGAAGTTGACCTTCTCGCGCTCGATCAACGACAGGATGTCGGCCGGATCCAGCCGCTCCACGTCGCTCTTGAGAGCCGCGACCTGCTGTTCGAACTCGGTA
>CAZLDA010000258.1:0-5559 GCA_964557875.1 uncultured Pseudomonadales bacterium
CGAAAATCGCCGCCGCGGTTGTAGAACTCCACCACCTGACGAATGGTGCGCTGCCCGCCGTTGTGGAAGTACGGCGCAGTGAGTTGCAGGTTGCGTAAGGTCGGCACCTTAAAGGTACCGTTAGTCACCGTCCGTTCGCCCAACGCTATCGGCGGATCGGCAATGTTGGGAATCGGATAGGTCAGCAGTTCCGGTGTCGGAATCTCGCTCGCCAGCGTCGTCTTGAGCTTGATGAACGACAAGGGATTACCGAACGGATCGTTGCCGCCCGCGCCAAGGTCCTCTTCCGTGGGCCGCACGCCGATGTTGTAGATGCCCTGATCGTAGGCAACCTGCTCGCATTCGCCGTTGAACATGCGTTCCACCCACTCCGCGGGCTGCTGCACGCCGTCCACCACTGCACCGTCGAGGATGCGCCGCGAGTTGTCGGTGAACTCCGCGCCGGAATGACAGCCGAAACACGCGGTATCGGCGGTTTCGCTGCTGAAGATCGCCATGCCGCGGCGCTCCTGGTCGGTGAGTGCGTTCTGCCGACCGTCGAAGAACCGGTCGACCGGCGCGTCATCGGAGATGAGCGTCATCTCGTACAACTGCACGGCAAGACCGAAGAACAACGAGAAGTTGTACTCGATCATCGTGAACTCGTTGTCGCGCAGCGCACGATTCGGCCGCGCCACGAACGCAGGAACGCCGCGCGAATCCACTCTGACGACCTGGTTCGACCGCCACCACGTGGGGTGAAACGCCTTCTCGATCATCTGGCGATAGGTCGTATCGAGTCCGCGATCGTGGCCATCAACGTATGGCGCAAGCACGCTGTCGTCGGCGGCGACTCGCTGTCGACGCAGCGGTCGGGCGGATGCCAAACGCTTTCCGACGTCTTTGAACGTACGGCCGAGCGAACCCATCTCGCGATCGGACAGCGGCGGACCCACCGCCTGCGACGCGAGACTCGCGTTGTCGATGCGCACGACGGTCCGGGTGATACGACCGGATTCGTCCGCACGCAGCACGCGCGCCGCGGCGTCGCCCGCTCCGTGCACGCTGACGCCATTGAAGATATTCGTGGCGCGCCGGTCCCAGAAGTTCTCCAGCGTCAACGCGGCATTGATGACCGTCGGCGTGTTGCGCGGCTCCGCCCGGCGCGTGTTGATGCCGTCGATGTTGAACGTCGGATCGGATACCACCACGGTCTCGTCTCTCGCAGCGCCGGGTTCCGCGCGCACGAATTGCCGCAGATGAACGCCTTGCGACGAGACCACGTCGTCGACGCTCTCGAGTACCGTCGACGACCGGTCGGTGGCATCGGACAACCTGTGCAGGGGAAAGTCGGACTTCTTCAGCGAGTGATTCGGCCCCCCCAGGTCGATCGTCAGATCGGCATTGTCCAATCCGCCGGGGTTCAGCTGGTTGACCGAACGCGGATCGGCGCCGCCGCGGAAATGGCACGATGCGCACGCCTGCACACCGTCGCTGCCCACCTGCATGTCCCAGAACAGGGCTTTCCCCAGCGCGATCGCGACATCGCGATTGCGAACGTACGTGCTCAGGTTCGTCGGCTCGGGAACCGCAACGCCCTTCAGCGATCCCGGTCCCGGGTTGTGGTCCGGAAACAGCTCTTCCGCCAGTTCGCAGGTACCTTCGCGCGGCTCTTCCGGCATCGCGACGGGCGCTGCCAGCGCGCTCACCGCACTCGTCACGAACGCTCCGATCAACACGACTGCGAGCAATCTCCAGATCGCTGGGTGTTTCCAGATCACGGGATGGTGTTTCGAAGTCAGTTGCATGACGTCTCCTCCGTTCAATTCACGGCAGTGGGTTCGAGCCACAGCGATGCGGACACTCGATCGAACGGCAAACCGGCCGCGCGTGCCGTTCGAGTGACGTCTTCTTCCGCGGCGGCGGTGAACTGGAAGAAGACCACCTCGTCCGCTGGGACGAGCATCGATCCAACGAATTCCACGGCGAATCCCTTCCGCCGTTGCGCAACGGCGCTTTCGCGCGCGCGTTCGACCGCCGCCTCGATCAACTGCCGGGTGGCGCCAGGCCAGAAACACTCGACGAGATAAATGGTGTCCATCGCGGTAACGACGCTACTCGCGTGACTGTCGCCACCGCGTCGGTCGTTTCCACATGAATTGAGGGGCGCGAGATCTCAGTCGGGGTTGTTTTCGCGGCTGTTTTCGTGAATGCCACGCTTCGCCATTACGGCGCCGAGTTCGGCACGCGATTGAATGCCCAGCTTTGCGTACGCGCGTGCGAGGTTCGTCTCTACCGTCCGCCGGCTCATGAACAGCCGCGCCGCAATGGCCACGTTGGTGAGCCCTTGTGCAGCGAGTTGCGCGACGCGCTCTTCACCCTCGGTCAGCTCTTTCGGCGCGCGACGGACGCCGATTCGGGCGACTTCTGCCCGAACCAGCTCGAACCACAACGGCGTACCGATGTCTTCGAAGATCGCGAGTGCGCGGTGAAGGACGTCGCGCGCAGCGCGACGTTGGCCTCTTCGGCGCTGGATCTGCCCGTAGACGAGCAACGTTCGTCCGAGTTCGAACGGCATTGGCAAGCGCTCGTGCTCGACGATGGCCTGTTCCGCGTCGGCGGAAGCGCTGTCGAGGTCACCGGCCGCTGCATGCAGCAGGGCCCGGCATCGGCGCGATGTAGCAAGCGCCCATGGCCGGTCGAACTTGCGGCCGCAGTCGGCAAGCGAATGGGTCAGGCGTGCCGCTCGCTCGACGTTTCCGGTCGAAACCAGCGCTTCGATCGCATCCGGCAATGCCATCGCCGAAGGCCACTCGTAAACCCCACGTGCCTCGACCGCCGTGACCAGAGGGTCGAAAATCGTCACCGCCGCGGCCATGTCCGCTTCCGACAACGCAAGCATTCCCAATCCCCAACGCGTCTGCTCCATGCCGACCGGCCAGCCGATACGCTCCGCAAGCGCCATCGCCTCGGCACCATCGGCGCGCGCACCGTCCCGATCGCCGCGCAGTGCCCTGATCAAGGTCCGCTGCATGAGCGCCTGCGCGCGAAAGACATCGATGCCATTGAGCGCCGCCACCCGCTCGGCTTCGTCGCACTCGCGCTCGGCCAGCTCGAGATGACCCAGCAAACCGGCGGACATCGCGAGGTTGCACAGAATCCACGCCAGATCGGCTTCGTCGCCGCGAGCGCTCACCCGTTCCTTCAACTCGAGGAAAATCTGGCGCGCACGATCGAGATGTCCGCTGAACTTGTACGCCGTGGCGACGTTCATCGATGCGTGCATTTGAAAGGAAACTTCGCGATCGACGTCTTCCAGAGCAAGCGCTCGCAGCAGCGCCCCTTCGTCGAGACCTTGTCCTAAGAAGAGGCCGATCACCGCCTTCAGAGCAATCGCTTCGGCAAGCAGAGCCGTGTCTTGCGTCTGTTCCGCCAACGCAATAGCGCGCACGAGATGAGGCTCTGCCAACGGCATTTTGTGCAGCGCGCCCAACGTAATGCCGAGGGCAATCTCGACTTTCGCCGCGTGAGCCAAGTCATCGCCCACGCATGCCAGCGCCTGCTCCAATAGCGCAACGACGGAATTCAAGTCTTGCCCCATCGAAGCTTCGGCAAGCAGCGCGAGACCATGCGACCGAACCAACGGCGGTGGTGAGGCGCGCAGCACCTCATCGCAAAGCGCCTTTGCCCGCGCCGGATCGCCGGCCTTTTGATGGTGGCGGGCGGAGCGCAGGAAGCGCTGCCAGCGAATTTCGCTGTGTTGTACGGGCGTTCGGCGTGCCGACTGTTCGTCGAGTTCGGCCGCGACCTCGACCGCTCCGCGCCGCAACGCGTGTTCCGCCGCCTCGTGCAACACGTCTGCGACGCGTGCATCCGCACCGCTATCCACTTGTGAAAGTACCAGGTGCCTGGCGCGCTCCTCGATGTCGTTGGCGGCTTCGGCGAGCTCGGCGTGCAGCCGCGACTTCGTTTCCCGCGACGCGGCTGCATACACCGCGTTGGCGAACAACGGATGGATGAATTCGATCCGCCCATCGCTCTGCACCCGCACCACACCGGCCTCTTCCGCCCTCAACAAATCGGCCACTCCGACAAGGTTGGTCGTCGGCTGCGCGAGCGCGCTCACCCGCAGCAGTGCTTCGCGTGTGTTCTGCGGCAGCTTGCGCAGACGCTTCGCGAGGAGCTCGCGGAGGTTGTCCGGAATCGGCAGTTCCTGGCCAGGCTCCAACTTCGTAGTGGACTCCAGCGCTCGGGCGATCTCGAGCGCATAAAACGGATTCCCGCCGCACGCTTGCTCGATCTTGACGAGCAGCGGACGCGGCAACGCTCGCCCGAGTTCCGCTTCGATGATCCGGTACAGTGCGGCGAGGCTGAGCGGACCGAGAGTAGCGGTCTCGACCCTGTCGATGCCGGGCAAACGAGGGACATCGCCGCGCTCGCCGCGTCGTGCAGTGGCAAGCACCGCGATCGGATGCGCGTCCAGCCGACGCAACGCAAATTCGAGCGCGCGCGCCGACGGCATGTCGAGCCACTGCACATCGTCGATTGCGAGCAGCACCGGATTCGCGGCAGCGAGCCGCGACAACAATGAAACGACAGCGGTACCGATAGCTCTTGGATTTACCGCAATGGCGTCGGTCTCGGCACGCAACAACGCGGCGTCCAAAGCGTGACGTTGTGGTTCCGGCAGCAACGCGAAGGCTTCGGGCTCGAGCGTCGTCAGCAGATCGCTCAGCGCGGTGAACGACAACCTGGCTTCGGTCGGTGCGGTGCGACACTTCAGCACCCGATAGCCTGTGTCGGCCGCGCGACTGACGCCGTGCCGCCAGACAGTGCTCTTGCCGATGCCGGCGTTGCCTTCGAGCACGAGCGCGGCGCAGCCGTGTCGACCCGAGTCGAGCAGCTTGTCGACAGCAGCCATTTCGGCCTCGCGGCCGAGCACCCGCATGACCATGAATCGAGTCTACGAGCTACCGAACAAGCGCGACTAGATGCGAATTGTTTGCCACCGGCATGGGCCTGTCGCGGCCTCCACGAAGCATGCGTTTCATTGCGCGCACGGCTGGACTTCCGCCGATTCGAGGGGGACATTCGCGTTCACGTCCGCGCTTGCGGGCACTGACGGATAAAACGCGGGCCATGATTACCAGACCCAACGTCAACGACCTCATCACCGGCCTCGCGCGGAATCTGGAGCAGATGGCGGGCAACGCTGCAACAGGCGACCTGACCCTCCTGTTCACGCCGGTGCTCACCGTGCTCGATCGTCTGGGCAATGAATGGGCCGGCTGGTCGGCGCTGTTGTCTGCAGACAATGACGACATTCGTGCCACGCTGAATCGGCTCGGCGTGAAAGTCGAAGCTGATGGTGCCTCAGCCTCTTTGGCATCACGCGACGCACCGCGGCTTGTCGAGCGTCTCGAAGAAGAAAACCGCCGTTTGAAATCCGTGTTGATTGATGCGATCGAAACCTTCGACCTTCCTGCCGGCAAACACGCAACGGAAGAGCAGAAGCGCGCCGACCGTGAGGTGCTCACGCTGCTGCGCACAAAGCTGCCCGAGCTTGAATGCGGCGAAGAG
>CAZLDA010000258.1:5569-6203 GCA_964557875.1 uncultured Pseudomonadales bacterium
TTTCGCCCTCGCGGGTCGCGCCCACTTCAGGCAACCCGAAGAGCGCGACCGTGTCGCTCGAATACCTCTCCACGGTTCTGGCGCAGTTCATCAACGAACAGCTGCGAAACGCCGAAGGCGTGACGCTCGAGAATTTACGGCCCCTCGCGGGCGGCGCATCGCGGGAAGCCTGGATCTTCGACGTTCGCTGGCGCCAGGGCGGCACCGCGCATTTCGAAGAGTGCATTCTCATGCGCGAGCCGCACTCCAGTGTGCTCGTTAGCGACGAGAGCCCGACTGTGATCAACGGCACGCGTCGTACGGTTGCCACGGAAATCGGCGTGATTCGCGCGGCCGCCGCGGCAGGAATGCCCGTGCCGCACGTGCTATGGACCGACAACGAGGGCATCTGGCTGGAGCGACCGTTTTCGATTTCGCGGCGACTGCCAGGCATCGCCGACACGGCGCCCCTCGTCGGAACGGCGCTCGGCGCAAAAGTGCTCGCGGAACCGGACCCGAAGAAGATGGAGATGGACATCATCGACGAGCAGATCGACACGCTGGGGCGCGCGGTCATGGGCATGACGCTCGGCTGCGCCCGGTGCCACGATCACAAGTTCGATCCCGTGCCCACCCACGATTATTACGCGCTGGC
>CAZLDA010000259.1:0-6198 GCA_964557875.1 uncultured Pseudomonadales bacterium
GCACGCATACCGCCGGCAGCCCCAACAGATTCATCGGGGTGACGAATCGCATCAGATTGACGATGTCTGCTGCACTTGACGGTCCCGCGATGTCATAACCGTGTTCGAACTGCGGCTCGCACCACGTTGGGCCGACGATGATCGGATATTCGGCGAAGAATTCGGACCACGCGCGCGCGATCTGGTGTCGGGTCTGCATCAACTGCACACCATCGTTGTAGCTGGGCGTGGTGCCGAACAGTGCGCTGAAGTCGTCGAAGAACCGGTTGGCGTCGGCGGACATCAGTTTGCTCAGCGATTCGTGCGTGGAACCGAACTCCCACGCGATCCAGCGTCCCCACGTTTCAACGGCCGCTTCGATCATCGGCGGACTCACTTCCTCGACGCGATAACCCGACGCTTCGAGTGCGGCACCGGCGGCACGTACGCCGTCGCGGATCGCGGGCGCGGTCGTTCCGCCGGCCGGATGGGGCACCAGTGCGACGCGAATCGGATTTTTGGGAGCAGGGCCGGTGAGCGGCGCCGGATACGACATCGGGTCGCGCGGGTGTGCGCCGGCGACGATACCGAACCCGATGCGCACGTCCGCGACCGTGCGCGCCATCGGTCCTTGCACCGCCATCATCTGCATGGCCAGCGGATTGTTCGCGGGTTCGACGCTCGTGGCATGAGGAATGCGCCCGAACGAGGGTTTCAACGATGCGATGCCGCAACAGAATGCGGGATTGCGCAACGAGCCGCCGATGTCGTTGCCGAGGCCGATCGGACTCATACCGGTGGCGAGCGCGGCTGCTTCGCCGCCGCTCGATCCGCCGACGGTGCGGCCGAGATTCCACGGATTGCGCGTGAGTCCGTACAGCGCGCTGTCGGTGTGCAGACGCAGACCCATGTCGGGCATGTTGGTTCGGCCGATCGGAATCGCGCCCGCGGCCTTCATTCGCTCGACCATCGGATGATCGAGCGTGGGCATCGCCCGCGCCATCATCGGCACCGCATTCGTGGTCGGCGAACCGACGAGGTCGATGTTCGCCTTCACACTGAGCGGTACGCCGTGCAGCGGACCGCCGCGTTCGCCCTTTGCAATCGCACGATCGACTGCGTCTGCTGCGGCCAATGCCTCGCGCTCCAGTACCACCGGCATCGCGTTGATCTGCGGATTCACCTCAGCGATTCGTTCGAGGTGCGCTTCGATGACCGCGCGCGAACTGACGTCACGCTTCGCGATGAGAGCCGCGAGCTCACCTGCCGATTTGCGCCACAGTACTTCGCTCACGTCGTGCTCCGGAAATTAGGGTGGCGGGTAGTCTACGGTGCACCGCTGTTCCGTTGAATGATCCGTTGAATCCTTTTGCGGTTATCCTTCGCCGGTTTTCAGAAGGAAGAAGGTAGGTTGCAGATGGACGCACGCAGCACCGGCCGTCGCGGGTTTTTGAAAAGCGCCGGAGCGCTGGCATTGGGTGCCGCGTTCTCGCGCGTGGCAATCGCAGCCGATCCCGGCAAGCCGCCGCCGAAACCCGAAAACGTGATCTCTCCCGATGAAGCGCTCGAAAGGTTGATCGAAGGGAATGCCCGCTACGTGAAGGGCGCATCGAAGCGTCACGATTTCAAAGCGGAACGCGAAGCGCTGGTCGGCGGGCAGAATCCGTACGCGGCAATCTTGAGTTGCGCCGATTCGCGCATTGCACCCGAGTATGCGTTCGATTCCGGACGCGGCGACCTGTTCGTAGTGCGCGTCGCCGGCAACTTTGCCAACGACGATGTGATTGCGAGCCTCGAATACGGCGTAGCGGTTCTGAACGTGCCGTTGATCATGGTGCTCGGGCATGGATCATGCGGCGCTGTAGAGGCGACGATCAGCGTAGTAGAGGGGCACGCCGAGTTGCCGGGGCACCTGCCGTCGCTCGTCAACGCGATTGCACCGGCGGTAAAGGCCGCGATCCCCGACGCCGGTAGCCTCCTCGACAATGCCATTCGCGAGAACGTGCTGCTCAACGTGAGCACGCTGAGCACCGTGTATCCGATCCTCAACAAAGCGGTCGACGAAAGGAAACTGCGCGTGGTCGGTGGTGTGTACAACCTTGCTACCGGCAAAGTCGATCTTGTTTGACCGCGCTGTCCGTTGCGCGACGGCAATACTGCTCGGCGCGGTGCTGGTCGCCGGATGTGCGATCCGCGGCGCAACCGACCTGCCGGAAACCCGCGACTTCACCGCAGCGGGGTGTGTCGAGATCGAAGGCTACAACGGCGATGCGATGGAACCGTTCATCGTGCCGAAGACCGGCGACCTGCTGTTCAACAACCGCAACTCGCCGCCCGAACTCACCGATCTGCACTGGGCGCGGCGCATCGACGACGCGCACTTCCAGTACGTCAGCCCTATCGAAGGCGCCAATTCAACGGCGCTCGATGCGGTAGCGAGCGTCGATGAATCCGGTAACTTCTTTTTCATCTCGACGCGCTCGTACGAAGAGACGTTGTCGTCGGTCTTCGTGGGCCAATGGTCGAACGGCGTCGTCACGCATGTCGAACTCGTGCGCGGCTTTGCGCCCGAACAGCACGGCCTGGTCGATTTCGACGCAGAGATCAGCCGCGACGGTGATTCGTTGTTCTACGTCGAAGGCCGCTTCAGCCGCTCGGCCATTCCGGACTCCGCCAACATCGCGCTTGCACACAAGTTGGGCGAACGCTTCGTGCGCGATACGTTCAGCGACGTTTTACTGGGCACGGTCAACACGCCGGCCCTCGAATATGCCCCCGCGATCTCCGCCGACCGCCGCGAACTCTTCTTCACACGCCTCGATCCACACGCGCGCACGATCGCGATCTATCGCGTAAAGCGCGTGGGCGCCGGCCAACCCTTCGGTGTCCCGGAACGGGTTGCAGCCGCTGACGGTTTCGTCGAGGCGCCGGCATTGAGTCCCGATGGCGACATCCTGTACTTCCATCGCCTCGATGCAGGACGCTTCCACATCTGCAAGGCGACGCGGAATCACTGAAGTTCGCTGCGCGTGGCGCCAACACCTCGCTTCCGCCTGTGATCGGAGCCCTATCCCGCTCAAGTAATCTTGTACGCGTCGCCAACTCGCTTCTGCAGCTCGCTCTTTGAAACCTCTTCGACATGCGTTGCGATCATCCACCGGTGCCCGAACGGGTCTTTGATGGTGCCCGAGCGTTCGCCGTAGGGTTGATCCTGAACGGCGCGTTGCACGGTGGCACCTTCGGCGGCGGCGCGGGCGACGGCGGCGCCGGCGTCGGGGACGCTGAGGTGGAACATCGTGGGAGTGCCGCCGAGCGTTTGCGGGCTGAGCACTTCGATCTCGGGATGTTCGTCGGAGAGCATCAGGCGTGCGCCGCCGATTTCGATTTCAGCGTGCCCGACGCGACCGCTGGGTTCGGTGTAGCGCGCTGCGGTTTCGACCGCGCCGAACGCTTTCTTGTAAAACTCGATCGCTTTTGCAGCGCCCTTCACGGTGATGTAAGGCGTAATCGTCTGGTTCATGGTGCGTTCCTCGATGATGCCGGTTCGGCCGGCGGGTTCAGGTTCGTGCGATGTATCGGCGCAGCGAGCCGAGGTTGTCGGCCCAGAGGCTTGCCTTCATGTATTCGAAATCGCGGCCGTGTTGGCCGTGACGGGCGGGGTGGTCGTCGCGAAGACCGGACCAGCCGCGGTGCTCTACCGAGACGCGCGTGCCGCTATCGATGGCGTCGAAGCGAACGTCTACCTCGGTCGATTCGGCGTCGGTGAAATTCGGCAGATGCCAGTTCAACACCAGGCGTTCGCCGGGCCGCCATTGCACGACGCGGCCGATGACGAATGTGGTGCCGTCGACGTATTGCTCCACTAGTCGTCCTGCGGGCCCCGGTTCGAACACGAGCGTGCCGTTCCACGGTGCGCGAAAGCGGTGCTTGGGTCCGCGCAGCCACCACGTATCGATCTGCGATGTGAATACGTCGAACGCGAGTTGCGGAGGCGCCGCTACTTCGATCGATACGACGACGGTCTGGTTCGTCATCGTCGTTTACCCGATCTCGATCTGCGGGGAGTGCGCCCCTTTGGAGGGTCGTTTGACGTCGAGCGTTTCGCCGCGGCATCGGCGGCTGCCTTGAACGAGGCCAGTTGGTCGTTCCAGAACGCGCCGACGTCGCTGAGCCAGTCCTTCAATTCTTCGAGACGCTCGGGACGCAACCGATACACCCGTGCGCGCGCGTCGTCGTGTGGACGTTGCTCTTCGACAAGCTGACTACCGCGCAGGATCTTCAGGTGTTTGCTCATCATCGGCGCGTTGAGTTCGAGCAGTGTCGCGAGTTCGCCCGCGCGCCGTGGCTGCACCTTCAGCAACTCGACGATGCCGCGGCGTACCGGGTCGGCAAGGGCGATCAGCGTGTCGTCGAGAGCGGAGGCGGCGTTAGGCATCGCACTGTCTTACTTTCCAAATCAGGAAATAGTTTACAAATTTGGAAAATAAAAGCAAGCGCCGTCAGCGCGATCGAGCGCGCCATGCTTCCCAGATCGCCTCGAACTTGCCGCGGGGCGACAGACGATCGTCCGACAAGGCGTCGAGCACGTCCGACAAGCGCTTCGATTTGACGATGGTGTACAGCGTGAGAAACATCGTCGCGGCCAACACCACGCTGGTGATCAGGACCTTCGTTATCAGCGGGGCATCCGCGGCGGCGATCAGGTTCATGCCGAGGAAGCCGGTGGTGATGGTGCCGATCAAGCCGAAGATCGTGACAACCGTCAGCCGCACCACGGTGTTCGCCTGCCGGCGCAGGCTGTCGCTGTCGAGATACTCGTCCATGTCGTGTATGCGTTCTTTCACTTCCGTGTACAGCGGATCGAGGCCGAGATGTTCGGCGCACATCTTGAACAGCGCCTTCGGCGCGGCCTGTTCCGAGATGTCGTGAAACCAGTAACGGTGCGTGAAGCGCAGGAAGATCTCGAAACGTTGCCGGATCGCGCGTTTGAAACGCTTCACCGAATCGGGGTTGCCCACTTCGAGGCGTTCGAGCGCGTGCACGAGCTGATCCGACACCATCAGAAGCGCTGCCTTCTGAAAGTGCGCGATCATGAACAGCAGAAAATGCTGGTGTCGGAATTGCGCGAGCACGCCCGTGTCCGTGTTCGTGAAGAACGGCCAGTTCGCGTCGCCCACCACCGTCAAACCGTGGCCGCAACACAGGTAGCGTGTGTTGCGGCCGTCGCTGCCGTCGCCGCCTTCGGTCCAGTAGCGGTCGTAACAGTATTGCTTCTCGAAATCGGCAACGTAGTGCGCGGAGTAGGGCAGGTCTTCATCGCCCGCGCCGGTAACCAGCCCGAGCCTCACCCAGTCATTCCGCGTCAGGGCGCGCGCGTTCTCCATGGCGAGAAAACCCATCACCGGCATGCGGTAGTACTCGATCTGGCGGTAACGGATCGTTCCGGGAGAACCGGTCTGATCCTGCACCAGCGGATACATCAGATAAGCCCAGTGCGATGCGATCCGTGGCATACGATGCTGGCCGACGAAGGTGAGGAATTTCTCTCTGTCGCGCGAATCGGCTTGCGCCAGCACGGTGCCGTCGGGGCCGAGCCATTCGATGCTGTACATGGAATGAATGCCCTGGCCGTTGGCATCCCATCCCGCCGGATAAGCGCGGCCGAACCGGTGCAGGATATCCTGCACCAGGTCGAGCGACAGGTCGTTCGCGTAGACCTCGACGTTGAGCAGCGTCACGTCGATGTCGAAGAAAAAGTACAGATCGACGTGCGCGATCGACAGCACGACCGGCTCTGCGCCGGGCCGCGATACGACGCGCACCGCGCCGATGTCGTGGCGGCGGAAAACCCGCATCGGCGAGTTGCCGTGGCCCTCCGGATCGGAGAATCCATCGCCATAAAGGAATCGTTGTACGTACGGAAGGAACGTGACGAGTTCGTTGTAGTGGCGCTCCTGATAGTGCCCCGGCGCACCGCCGAATTCGTCGATGACCTCGCGCCATGGATTGTCGGCGCCGGCGGCATTGAGCACCTCCCAATGCCGCTGTACCTGATTGCCTTCTTTGAGCGGTATCAACTGCAGCGGCCACAGCAGAATCTGCCGGAAATGGCGCACGCGTTTCGCTGATGAGGCAGCGGCGTCGGACATGTGAATTTCCCCCGTCGAGGCAGAGTAGCAGGGGCAGTAGGCGCGCAACAGTTGTGTCGAAACGCGGTTG
>CAZLDA010000260.1:0-6182 GCA_964557875.1 uncultured Pseudomonadales bacterium
GCATGAAGCTCGACGTCTTTTCCGAGATTCAAAAGCGCGACTGCGATGCCAATGGCGGCTTCGCCAAGCTGTTCGAAGAATCGATCGAGCAGGCACGCGTGGCCGACGAGGCCGGGTTCGACTGTTGGTGGGAGGTGGAACATCACTGCACCCCCGACTTCAGCTACAGCTCGTGCCCGGAACTGATACTTGAAGCAATCGCGCTGAGCACGAAAAGGCTCCGGGTCGGGCACGCCGGCATACTGGTGCCGTTCAAGATCAATCATCCGCTGCGGGCTGCGGAGCGCGCCGCGATGCTCGACCACATCAGCGGCGGCAGGCTCGAGGTTGGGCTCGCGAAGTCCGGCGGCAAGGAATGGGAGACGTTCGGAATCTCCGAGCAGCAGGCAGCAGAGGATCTCGTCGAAGCGACGCAGATGCTGCCGCGCGCCTGGACTGAAAGCGCGTTCTCGTGGGACAGCCCACGCTGGAAGGTGGACGCACGAAACGTACTGCCGAAGCCGATACAACACCCGCATCCGCCGTTGTGGCATACGTGCTCCAGTCCACCGTCGTTCGAACGTGCCGGCCAGCTTGGCGTCGGTGTGCTTGGCACCACGCTGTTTGCGCCTGTGGATGCGCTCGACGGCATGATCAGGGGTTATCGCAAGGCAATCGCGCAGCTCGGTAAACCCGCTGGGCGTTTCATCAACGAAAGCGTTGGCGTGTTCACGTTCGTGCACGTCGCGGATTCGATGCGTGCGGCGATTGCGAGCGGCGCGCCGCGCTCGGCGCTGTGGTACGTCAGTTCCGCGCCGCGCGTCTTCAACGTGCCGCGCGACATTTTCTATACGAACATCCGCGGCAACACTGACCCGCGCTCGCGGCCGACATCGAACGCACCCTTGGCGGCGGCGGAGAAACCCGATCCAAACTCGGTCGACGATTCGAATCCGGTGGTGGCGTTGCTGAAGCGCGAGTTCGCCGGCGAGGAAATATCGAACGAAGAGATTTTCGAGGTGGTCGGCAATCTCGATTCGGTGATCATCGGCGACGTCGCCACGTGCAGGAAGAAGATGGAGCGTTTCCGCGACATCGGCGTAGATCGCCTGATGTGTCTCGTACAGATGGGCGAAGTGCCTCACGCACAGGTGCTGTCCACATTGCGTTGCATCGGGCGGGAACTGATCCCGTACTTCGCCCGATGAATCGCGCCTGACGCTTCCTATCTGACAAAAGCACAGTGCCGAAGGTAGTCGACCATGATGCCCGACGCCGCGACTTCATCAAGGCCGCGTACGAGACCATTACCGAAAACGGGTTGGCGAATACCACTGTGCGCGCGGTGGCGCGCAAAGCCGGTTACACCACCGGCGCGCTGGTGCACTACTTCGGCGATAAAGACGAACTGATCCGTCTCGCGCTCGATTACTCCGGCGAAGTGGTGCGCGATCGAATGGTGGCCGCGCATCAGCGACAGCGTGGCCGCAAGGCGTTGCGCGAGATCATCATCGAAGCACTGCCGCTCGATAGGGAGCGCGATGCGAACTGGCGCCTCTGGCTCGCGCTCTGGTATCACTCGGAAGACAACGCGGACATGCGCAAGGAAGAGAAGCGCCGCTATCGCGAGTGGACCGGTCGTCTCGCTCGCGCGCTCGAGGAATCCGTCAGCGATGGCGAACTCCCGAAGTCGACGGACCTGAAAGTCGAAGTGCAATCGCTGGTCGCGTTCATCGATGGTCTTGGCGTTCAACACCTGATGTCGTCACGCGGCATGTCCGCAAAACGTCTGACGATTCTACTGGATCGCTATCTGGAACGGTTGTATGCGGCCAAGCGCGAGCGCTTGACGAGCCGAACGACGAAGTAATATAACACTCGTTATATTTTGACGCTTGTATGTTGAGCGTGCGCTCAGGGATTCCGGTTCTTTTTGGGGTTGTCTTTCGGGGGATAGTTCGATGTCGAATGCACGTGGCCGCTTCTGCGGCGTTGCGATGTTGTCTGTTGTATCAGTCGGCCTGTCTTCTTCACCGTCGTTCGCTGCTGACAGTCCAGCGATCGAAGAGATCATCGTCACTGCCGAAAAACGCGAGACGACGGCGCAGGAAACGTCGATCGCGTTGACGGCATTCGATGCCGAGCAGTTGCAATTGCGCGGCATCCACGACATCACGGATCTGCAGTGGTCGGTGCCGAACCTCGTCATCAGTCCGAACTCCCAGTCGCCGGTGACGTACGCCTACATTCGCGGTATCGGGTCCGACCAGTTGGTTGCCGGTTTCGATCCGGGCGTGTCGTATCACCTCGACGGCGTCTATATCGGTCAGCCGTCGTCGATGCCCGGAGACTTGTGGGACATGCAGCGCGTCGAAGTGTTGCGCGGCCCGCAAGGTACGTTGTACGGCCGCAACACGACGGGCGGATCGATCAACGTGATCACTGCGGATCCGTCGCAGGATTTCGAAATGTTCGGCGACGTCACTGCGGGCAACTACGACGACATCCGCGAACGTTTCGTGGTCAGCGGTCCACTCGCAGACGACATATCGGCGCGATTGGCGGTCGTCAACGAGAGCAACGACGGCTATCAGGACAACAAGATAGGTCACAACGGCGACGTCGTGGACTACACGTCGGTGCGCGGCAAGCTGCGGTTCGATCTCAGCGAGAACGCGAACCTCGTGTTGACGGCGCAGAACTTTCAGAACAGCGGCAATCAGAGTCAGCGCCGTCGCGAGCCGTTTGCGCCGGCCGTCTACAACCTGGGGCCGCCGATCGGAACCGTCACGGTGAACATCTTCGAAGGTGCGATACCGAACCCGAAGAACGTGCGCGAGGTTGCGAAGGACTATCGTGAGTATCTCGACCTCGACAACGACTTTCTCGGGGCGCGCCTCACCTGGGACTTCGATGGGGGATTCCTGGGCCCGGTAACGCTGGTGTCGAACACGGGTTACATCAACAACAGCTGGGCCCAAACGGCGGATATCGATCAGTCGAGCAACCCCGTGCAGTCCCAACGCTGGACGATGAACACGAATCAGGTGACGCAGGAACTTCGGCTCGTATCAGCGGGTGAAGGTCCGTGGGAGTGGATCGTCGGCGGTTTCTATTTCAACGAGAACCTGTCGAGCGACTACGCGTTCCAGGACACTACGCCGCTCTTCGGCTTCCAGTTCTTCAACGGCGGCAGACTGAAGACAGAGTCGTCTGCCGTGTTCGGCCAGGTCGGCTACGACATGCGTGACAGCGGTCTGCCGTTCAAAGTGGTCGTGGGCGGCCGGTACACGAGCGACGAAAAAGAGATCGATGAATACCAGCGCATTCCGGCGTTCCTCGTGAACATGGCGAACAACGACCAGCAGCAGTGGGACGAGGGCACCGGCAAGGTTGAGCTCGACTGGTTCATCGCCGACGACGTGCTCGGCTACGTGACTCTGTCGCACGGTTACAAAGGCGGCGGTTACTCGCTCGGTCAGTTCGACGCCTACGATCCCGAGAAAGTGGATTCGGCCGAGACGGGATTGAAGAGCCAGTTCTGGAGCAATCGCGCACAAGTGAACATTGCGGCGTTCTATAACGACTACAAAGACCTGCAGGTGAACTTCCTGCAGGGCATCTCGTTCACCACCGACAACGCGGCCGATGCGACGATCAAGGGTGTGGAACTGGAAGCAGTTGTACTGCCGTTCGATCAGTTCACTTACGGCGTGAACCTGACCTGGCTCAGCGCGCAGTTCGACAACTATCAGTTCACACCGACGATCAACCTCGACGGCGATACGCTGAATCGCGCACCCGAGTACACCGTTTCGACGTACGCCCAATACGACTACTCGATGGGCAATCGCGGCACGATCACCGCGCGCGCACAGTACTACTGGCAAGACGACGTCTACTATCGCGTGCAGAACATCGATCGGCATAAAGAAGGTGCCTTCTTCACCGCCGACGCACGCCTGATGTGGACGAGCGCGGATCAGCAGTGGACGGTCGATGCGTTCGTGCAGAACCTCACCGACGAAGACAACCTGCGCAACATGACCGTGAACGACGGCCTAGCGAGCGGAACGCCGACCACGTTCGACTCTTACTTTCCACCGCGCACCTACGGCCTGCGTCTCGCGTGGAAGATGGTGAACTAGAGGAATTCCAAGATGGCCGACTGGCACATACGTTCGATCTTCCATTTCATCCTGCCGTGCTCGAATGTCGAGCGGTCGATGGAGTTCTATGCGCACTTCGGTTTCGAAGTGATCAAAGACAACCGCAACGTGAAATGGCCCGACTATGTCGGCAGCAACTTCAACATGGTCAAAGGTGCGCAAGGTCGCGCCGTGCAGCTGGTGTTGCCCCAGGACGATGCGCTGCAAACGCGCATCGACCTGATTGAATGGGTGAGGCCGAAGTGGACGAACCCCGAAGACGCCAAGCCCGTGGCCGAACGCGCGCCGCGTGTCATGGCGTTGCTCACGCACAACATCCGCGCCGCCACCGAAGCGCTGCAGGCGAAGGGTCTCGTGCCGACGCAGCCGCTGCGCGATCCGGATGCGGTGATCGGCGTTCAGGGTGTCGTGTGCTTTCCGGATCCCGATGGCCACATCGTCGAACTGATCGAGTACTTCCCCGGACAGCTCGGAAGTAAAACGGACGGCCTCGCCAAGCTCTCATAAGCAAGCACAGTCGCAAGGAGAGTCGTACCCGAGTTGCCAGCGACGACGACGGGGCGCCTGGCTTTTGCGTTGTGCTGAATGCTCAACTTGACTAATAGTAAGCACTGCTTATGATTTGCCTGAATTAATTCGGGTGACTCACTTTGGCCGAGGGCAATCAGGGCGCCGACTCTCAAGGCGGTGCGACGTTCGGGTTTCTGGTCTCCGACGTCAGCCGAATGTTGCGGGAGAACTTCCGTACCACCACTCCGGAGTTAGGGCTCACCCTCGCGCAGGCCCGTGTGCTTGTTCATCTATCCCGGAACGAAGGCATCAGCCAGGTCGCGCTTTCCGCGATTCTCGAAGTTCAACCGATCACGTTGCTGCGGCAGATCGACCGCCTCGAGAAGGCGGGTCTCATCGAACGCCGCGCGCATCCGAGCGACCGGCGCGCTCAACAGCTTTACCTGACGCCGCGGTCGCAACCCCTGCTGAGGAAGATCTTCCACAAGAGCGCCGAGCGTCAGGACCAGCTGATGGCGGGCTTAAGCGAGGCCGAACGCGAGCAACTGGTGTCGTCGCTGTTGCGCATCAAAGCCAACCTGTCACAGATGGCGGCCGCGACTGAACTGGACGCCGCGCCGCGCGCTCGATCCAAACCGCGCGGGATCAGGTAGCGCGATGTCGGAAATTCGAAAAATCGGCAACGAGAGTCGCGTTGCACCGGTCAGCGAACTGCCGCCGCAGGCATCCGTTGCGCCGCCGCCCGTCACGGCCATGCCGCCCGTCACAGCGATGCCGCCCGTCACCGCCATGAAAAAACAACGCGGTCGCTTCACGCGACCGCTGCTTTTGTTCGGCGTGCCGCTGCTCGTCGTGTTGTTCTCGTGCTACGCGTATCTGCATGCGGGTCGCTTCGTCGACACGAACAATGCCTACGTGAAGGCCGACAAGGCGATCATCGCGGCCGAGGTCAACGGCAAGATCGTGGATGTCGCAGTAAAGGAAAACGATCACGTTGAAGCCGGGCAATTGTTGTTCCGCCTCGACGATACCCCGTACAGGTTCGCGCTCGATCGGGCTGAAGCGGCGCTCGCGCAAACCGCCCAGGACATCGCCGCCACCAAGCTGCAGTACAAGCAGGCGCTTGCGGAAATCGAACTGGCGCAGAACAACGTTGCGTATGCGCGCGTGACGTACGACCGGCAGGTGGGTCTCGTCGATCGCAAGATCGGTTCGATCTCGGATCTGGATGATGCAAAACACGCGCTCGATACCGCGTTGAAGCAACAGGAACTGGCAAGCCAGCGCGCCGCGAAGATTCTGGTCGACCTGAACGGCAATGCCGACGTCGCGGTAGAGGTACACCCGCGCTACCAGCAAGCGCGCTCCGACCGCGATCAGGCCGCGCTCGATCTGCAGCGCACGAAGGTGGTCGCGCCGTTCTCTGGTGTAGCCAGCAAGAAGCCCGAGATCGGCACGTACGTCGAACGGGGTAATGCCGTGATGAGTCTCGTCTCGGACGGCGATATGTGGATCGAGGCGAAT
>CAZLDA010000261.1:0-1483 GCA_964557875.1 uncultured Pseudomonadales bacterium
GCGTCCTCAAAGCGCTGCTCGGCTTCTGCGAGATCGGCGACGGTCAACGCCAGCGTGTTGCGAGAGGCTGCATCGGTGGGAATCGCGAGCTTCAACGCCTGTCTGGCAGCGGCATAGTCGTGCGCGTCGATCGCAAGTAGCGCACTCATGTGGTTGTAGGTGAATTGATTCAAAGCGTCGAGGCGCGTCGGATCGACACTCTGTAACGTAGTTCGAGCCTGCTGAATATCTCCCGATGTGCGAAACGACTCGGCGGCATTCAGGCGCATACGCGCGGCTTCATCGGGCGAAGATCGCTGGGACTTCCGAAGCAAGCTCTGCGGATCGCTATCGCGCGAACCGGTGGACGCAACCGTGCGCGATTGATCCGATGTTTGCGTGACCCCACATGCCCCTGTGGTCAGAATGAGCAGAAGGCCGAAGGCCAGGAATCGGACTTTGGAATTTGTCATGTCAGAACATCGATCGACCGGAACGTTGTTTGTCGTCGCGACACCGATTGGAAACCTCGACGACATCACATTGCGAGCCGTCAATGTCCTCAAATCCGTTGCGATAGTGGCTGCGGAGGATACCAGACGAAGTGGTGTGCTGTTAGCGCACATCGGCGCCAGGCCCGAGCGTTTGCTATCGCTACACGACCACAATGAAGGCGGCCGATCGGAACAACTGCTCGATCTTCTCCAACGAGGCAACGATGTCGCGCTGATATCGGATGCGGGCACGCCGCTCATTTCCGACCCGGGATTCGAGCTGGTGCGACGTGTACGCGGCGAGGGTGTTCGCGTCGTACCAATACCGGGACCCAGCTCGGTAACAGCGGCGCTTTCCGCATCGCCGCTCCCTATCGAGAAGTTCCTCTTCGAAGGGTTCTTGCCCTCGCGCGCCACCGCGCGTCGCAAACGTTTGCGTGAGCTGGCGTCGTCGTCGGTGGCGGTGGTCTTCTTCGAGGCAGCGAGAAGACTGCGCGAAACGCTGGATGATCTCGTTGGGATTGTCGACAGCGGTCGCCAAATCCTGCTTGCGAAAGAACTAACGAAGTTGCACGAGCGCATCGAGTACGGCGGCGTAGCGGAGCTGTTGGCGCGACTCGATGACGGTGAGTTCTTCGAATATGGCGAATTCGTTTGTGTGCTTGCGCCATCTTCGGAGGAAGCGGGTCTTCAGGGCGCCGACGTGGCTGCACTGATGGATGTGTTGTGCGATGAGCTATCACCCGCACAGGCCGCACGTATCGCTGCGAAATTCACTCGCCGACCACGCAGTGAACTGTACGACTACGCCGTTAAATACCAACGCGAGCGATGAGGCGCTGTTATGCTGACGCCGCGAGTCGGCCAGGCAGTCGCTGCGCATGCCTTCAGGCGTGTGTGGAGGAAAGTCCGGGCTCCGCAGGACAGGGTGCCAGGTAATGCCTGGGGGGTGCGAACCCACGGAAAGTGCAGCAGAGAGTAGACCGCCAACCCCATCGACTTCGGTTGAT
>CAZLDA010000261.1:1493-6181 GCA_964557875.1 uncultured Pseudomonadales bacterium
GTAAGGGTGAAACGGTGCGGTAAGAGCGCACCGCACAACGTGGTAACACGGGGTGGCTAGGTAAACCCCACCCGGAGCAAGGCCAAATAGGGATCCTATGGTGTTGTCCGCACCGGATCCGGGTAGGCCGCTACAGGTGTTCGGCGACGAACATCGCAGATGAATGACTGCCCACGACAGAACCCGGCTTATCGGCCGACTCGTTATTTCGTTTCCGCTTAAAAAACGTATCTGAAGCTCCAAAATAGTCTCTTAGTTAAGGTAACTTCGAGCTTCTATCGTTTTCTCCTTGGAACGTATCCGTTAACGACCTTCGATCTCCCCTCGACCGATCGTCACCCCGCGCGGTTTACAACTCATTGTGCAATGCGACGAGCCACTCGTGTTGACACTGCTTTGCCCCGATCTATAGTGTCGAGCACTGGGAATTTGTGGGTAATTGTGGGTTTTCGAGGCACGAAGTGCCGACTCGGTCGCTTCGAGTGGCGGGGTCGTGCCGTCGGTGCTCGCAGCGCCACCCAAACGGTTGAAGGTGCATGTTCCGGGGAATCAATAGCGTCAACCTCGATGCCAAGGGCCGCATGGCCCTACCCGCGCGGTATCGGGAGGCTTTGGCACGCGACTCTGATGGAAAGTTAGTGGTCACTATTGACTCCCGCGAACGCTGTCTTCTGCTCTACCCATTAGCCGCGTGGGAAGCCGTTCAGGCGAAGTTGGAAGCGCTCTCAAACATGAATCGAGAGGCGCGAAGGCTACAGCGGTTGCTGATCGGCCACGCCACCGACCTCGAGATCGACAGCAGCGGTCGCGTGCTGCTGCCGCCGATGCTGCGCGAATTCGCGAGCCTCTCCAAAAAGCTCGTGCTGTTGGGGCAAGGCAACAAGATCGAGATCTGGGGTGACGAGCTGTGGCAGTCCCGGCTCGAACACTGGCTGGTAGAACGTTCCGATGACGTCGTCGATGACGGTGACGCTTTCACCGGTTTGTCGGTCTAAGCGCCGTGAACGGACATCGACCGATCCTGGTAGGCGCCGTGATCGATGCGCTGTGCATCGACCCCGACGGCAACTATGTCGATGCGACGTTCGGTCGCGGAGGTCATACACGCGCGCTGCTGGAGCGTTTGTCACCAGAGGGACGAATTCTCGCAATCGACCGTGATCCGGCGGCGATCATTGCGGCCAAGACGCTCGCCAACGAGGATGCTAGGGTGCGAGTGCGTCACGGTCGCATGAGCGAGATGCGACGCTTCGCGAATGATGCCGAACTCAACGATATTGTTGGGGTGTTGATGGATCTCGGCGTCTCATCGCCGCAACTCGATGATCCCGAGCGCGGCATCAGTTTTCGCGGCGATGGTCCACTCGATATGCGCATGGATCCGACCAGCGGCGTATCCGCCTCCCGCTGGATAAACAGCGCGAGCGAAGACGAACTGGCCACGGTGTTCCGTGAGTTCGGCGAGGAGCGTCATGCTCGCCGCATCGCGCGAGCAATCGTTGATCGACGTGTCGAAGCGCCGATCGAGCGTACGGCTGACCTGGCCGCGCTGGTCGCACAAGCGCAACCGCGCCCCGACCCGCACAAACACGCGGCAACGCGGGTGTTTCAGGCGATTCGAATTCACATCAATGAGGAACTTGAAGAAGTTCGGCTGGCACTCGACGCGGCCTTCGAACTGATATGCAGCGGCGGTCGCATCGCGGTGTTGACGTTCCACAGTCTCGAAGACCGGATCGTGAAACACGCGTTCCGTCGATGGACCGAGGGCGAAGTGCTACCACGGCGTTTGCCGATTACCGGCCGCTCTGCAACGTCGGCGCGTCTCGTCATACGGGCGCAGCGCGCAGATGCCGCAGAGGTTGCGGCGAATCCGCGCGCTCGAAGCGCGCTGTTGCGCGTGCTGGAGAAGGTGGCATGACGCGCCGTCGCGCAGCCATGCCGCCCCGGCCGAGTTGGCAATGGCTCGCCGCTGCGTGTGCGATTTACGTTGGCATCGCTGTGTCCGGCGTGTGCGTCGCTGCGGTTGCACAAGACGTTCGAGGATTGTTCGTCGCGCTGGCGAAGAATCAGAACAAGCAGGACGAGTTGCTTGCGGAGTACAGTCGGTTGCTGATCGAGCGTGGCACGCTCTCCTCGTATCAGAACGTCGATCAGGCAGCCGAACGGCAGCTGGCGATGCGCTTCCCTGAAACCGTCGAGCGAGTTTCGCCGTGAGCCGCTGGCGCCATTTCACGGTTGTTGGGATGTTCATTCTGATGTCACTCGGCCTGTCTGGCCGGATGGCTTACCTCAACGTAACCGAGCGGACCTTTCTGCAGGAGCAAGGCGACGCGCGCTCTTTGCGATACGAAACACTGGCGGCGAATCGCGGCATCATCTTCGACAGGAATGGCGAGCCGCTGGCGGTAAGCACGCCTGTGGAGTCGGTATGGATCGACCCCAGCGAGAAGACCCGCACACCAACCGAGGTCGCGAATCTGGCGCGTGCGGTAGGCGTAGATCCGCGCGAGCTTGCGAGCAAACTGGAACGATACGCGCAACGCGAGTTCATGTTCGTGAAGCGGAGAATCGCGCCAGACGAAGTAGAGCAAGTCAAGAAGCTTCATCTCGAGGGTGTGCATTTCGAGCGCGAGTACCGACGCTATTACCCGGCGGGCGAGACCGTGGCTCACGTCGTCGGCATCACGAACGTCGACGATCAGGGCCAGGAAGGTGCAGAGCTCGCGTTCGACGACGCGTTAAAAAGTGTGCAGGGACGAAAACGCGTACTGCGGAATGCCAGCAAGGAATCGATCAAGGACGTCGAGTACGTTACTGCGCCGCGGTTTGGAAAAGACCTTGCGCTGAGCCTCGACCTCCGTTTGCAGTTCTTTGCGTACCGTGAACTCAAATCGGCGATCGAGGAACACCACGCGAAGTCCGGATCGGTGGTCATGCTCGACGCACACACCGGTGAAATTCTAGCGCTGGTGAACAACCCTTCGTTCAATCCCAACGAATTGACTCGAGTTGCGCCGGATGCACGCCGTAATCGCGCCATTACGGATTTGTTCGAGCCGGGTTCCACCGTAAAGCCATTGACCGTGTTGGCGGCACTCGAATCGGGACGCTTCGACGAACGTTCCGTAGTCGACACCACGCCGGGCTATATGCATGTCGGCCGGCTGCTGGTGCAGGATCCGGTGAATCGAGGTCGCTTATCGCTCGGTGACGTGCTCGCGCGATCAAGCCAGGTCGGAATCGCCAAGATCGCGCTCGCGCTCGACGATCGAATGGTATTCGATGCGTTCGTTCGCGCCGGCCTCTCCGAAATGACCAATTGTGGCCTTCCCGGGGAAGTCATTGGGAAGCTGTCCGATTCGCAACTGAAGAATCCGATCGTTCGCACGACGCTGGCTTACGGCTACGGGCTGACGGTGACGCCGCTGCAGCTTGCTCAGGCCTACCTGATGCTGGCAAACGGCGGAGTGCGGTTGCCGGTCTCGATCCTGCGACGCGACGCAGCGCCAACGGGTCAGCGTGAATTCGATACCGCAACCGTTGGCACGATCGTCCAGATGATGAAGGGCGTCGACTCGATTCACGGCACCGCACCGAAGGCGCGCGTGCTCGGCTACGAGATTGCGGGCAAGACAGGCACCGCGCGAAAGGTTGGCCCGAACGGCTACGACGAAGACCGACACATCGCGTTCTTCGCGGGATTGGCACCGGCCAAAGATCCGCGGGTCGTCGTGATCGTAGTCATTGACGAACCGCAGGGCGACAAGATCGGCGGCGGTGACGTTGCCGGACCGGTGTTCGCACGCGTAGTAGCGCGTGCGCTGCGCGTTCTGAATGTCGAGCCGGAAGAGGTGGCATCGTGAGCGCCGCATCCGCACGACGCAAAAGCCTGAGCGAGTGTCTGCGCGAGGACGTCGCCGAGGTGTCGATTGCTGCGGGCCGCGACGTCTGGATCACCGGTATCGCAACCGATTCACGGCGCGTTCGCCCAGGCGATCTTTTCATCGCTACGCGCGGGGCCGCTTACGATGGTCACGACTTCGTGGATGCAGCGGTAACAAAGGGCGCGGTCGCAGTACTAGCCGAACGAGACGTAAAGGCGCCCGTGCTCGTGGTGAAGGCGCGCGATACGCGGCGCGCAGCTGGTCGTATTGCAGCGCGATTCTTCGACCATCCGAGTCGCACGCTGGGCTGCATCGGCGTGACCGGCACCAATGGCAAAACATCCGTTACGCAATTCGTAGCAACGCTGCTTTCCGCTGCAGGCAAACCCGCGGGATTCGGCGGCACGCTCGGTTGGAGCTTCGGCGGTAAACACTGCCCGGCCGATCTTACGACCGAGGACGCCGTAACCGTCCAGCGACGTCTCGCCGATCTCGTGTCGGCCGGTGCGGAATGGGTCGCGATGGAGGCGAGCTCGCACGCGCTCGATCAGGACCGCGTCGCCGATGTGGTCTACGACGTGGCTGTGTTTACGAACCTGACCCGCGACCACCTCGACTACCACGGAACGATGGAACGATACGCGGCCGCGAAGCGGCGCCTGTTCGATTGGGCGACGTTGCAAGGCGGTGTCGTCAACTGGGACGACCCGCAAGGTCGCATCATCTATCGCGACCGCAGTGCCGCAATGAATCTCTTGCGTTTTGGCAGTACGCCCGATGCGGACCTCGCGTGGTCCGACC
>CAZLDA010000262.1:0-6179 GCA_964557875.1 uncultured Pseudomonadales bacterium
CCGACGTCGAGTTCGTGAACGCATGGCCGAACACGCGTTGCGGATGCGTCAACGCGTAACGGATCGTGAGTCCCGCGCCCAACGAATAGCCGCACAACCACCAGCGATCCGCGCCGAGTGAGCGGCGAATGTCTTCGAACGCCGCCACATACGCATCGGGATGGTACGCGCCTGCATCGGACGGAGCGGCCGACCGACCGTGCCCGAACAATTCCACCACCACGGGCCGGCACACCTGTGAAAGCGCATTCAGATTCGGCAGCCACTGCGCGCGCGACATCAGAAAACCGTGCACCAGCAACAGATGCGGGCCGACACTGCCGTGCGTTTCGAAGTGCAGTTGTTGCATCGAGTTGAGTTCGCGGGTCGCTTCTTGACGGGATCGCCATCCTAGAGCAGTGTGCCGAATCCGCAAATCACCCGAACCACGCGCATGGCAAACGCTCCGCGCACGACACTGTCTGCCCCCGACATCCGACGTCAGCCGGTTTCGGTAACGCGACAGATGGCCGCATCGCTTCCGAACCTGCGTGCGATCGCCGAATCGCACGGCTTGAAGATTCATCATCTCGGTGCCGGTTATCCGCATCCCGAGGCGACCGATCCACGCGAGTTTCTCGCGCACAAAGCTGCGTACTACGAGCACCTTCGCGTGCGCGAAGGCCTGAATGATCCGGAGGCGCTACCCGAATATTTGCGCGAATCGTACGCGTACACCGATACACTCGGGCCGCGTAAACCACGCGAAGCGTTCGCGCAGGTCTATGGCGCCGACTGGAGTCTCGACATCGATCCGGCGCGCCTCATTCCAACCGTTGGCGCCACCGGCGGAATCAGTCTCGTATGTTCGTTGTTCGAACGCCCTGGCAAGCCGGTGGCGTACATCACAGACGCGCCGACCTACGCCGGTTTTCTGGCGCGCGCCATGCTGAACCGTCATGCGGCGGTATTCAGCGTCGAAATGGACCGTGAAGGTCCGATCGTTGCGCGTGTTCGCGAGCAGATCCGCGCGGCGCGAGCCGCGGGTTACTTCGTGCCGTTCTATTACTCGATTCCCGATGGGCACAATCCCGCCGGTTTCTCGTTCAGCGATGCGCGGCGGCGCGCGCTGCTCGAAGTGCTCGAAGAGGAGGGCATCCTGATTCTCGAGGATGCGCCGTACCTATATATCAATTACGCGCAGGCCGAGGCACGGCCGAAGCCGTTCGTAACGCTGGCGCCTGACCGGACGATTCATCTCTTCACCGGATCGAAGATCGGTTTTCCAGGCCCGCGCGTGGGTTTCATCCTGTCGAACGCGGTGCTCGAAATCGAAGGCGGCAAGCAGGTACCGATCTGCGATCTGCTGCTCACGGAAGCAAGCGCGGATCTGCTGTTTCAGAACCCGGAAGCGCTGCACGGCTTCGGCGCGCTGCTGCACGACGGTGCGATGCAGCTGCGCAAGTCGCTGTGGGGCGTCGCCGACAAGAAGCTCGAGATCTATCGCGAGAACCGTCGCATTGTGCTCGAAGGGTTGCAGAACGAACTCGGCTCGTACCCGGAATCGTTCCGATGGACGCATCCCGAGGCCGGCTTTTTCACCGTGTTCACGTTCCTGAATCCGAACGTGACCACGGACGATGC
Organism: uncultured Pseudomonadales bacterium; assembly: GCA_964557875.1. Classification (GTDB taxonomy): domain Bacteria; phylum Pseudomonadota; class Gammaproteobacteria; order Pseudomonadales; family Azotimanducaceae; genus DATJGR01. Next base: position 1,624 of record CAZLDA010000262.1, read on the forward strand.
GTTCATTGCGCGGCTCGTTTCGGAATACGGTGTGGTCGCGATTCCGATGTACGACTTTTATCCGGCCGATGCCCGACGACGCAATCCGCGCGCGGGACTCGATCAACTGCGCCTGTCGTTCTGCTTCAGCGAAAGCGTGGGCGCGCAGCGTCGCACCGATCTGCGCGAAGCGGTGGCCGCGTTCGCGCATGCGGCGCGCGTCGAATCCGGCGTGGCGAAGTCATAGCTGACCTCAGTGCCGTCGTGAAACGCATCTGCGCATTTGCCGGTTCTAGCCCCGGCGCCTACGACGCCTACCGCAAGGCTGCGATTGAACTCGGCGAAGCGCTCGCAGAGCGCGACGTCGAACTGGTTTATGGCGGCGGCTGCGTGGGATTGATGGGTGTGCTCGCCGATGCGGCGCTTGCCCGCGGCGGTCGTGTGATCGGCGTGATTCCGCACACGCTGATGGTGCGCGAAGTGGGGCATCGCGGGCTCACCGAACTGCACGTGGTCGATTCCATGCACGAACGCAAAGCGATGATGGCCGAGTTGTCCGAAGGCTTCATCGCGTTGCCGGGCGGCTTCGGCACCCTCGAAGAGATGTTCGAGATTCTGACGTGGGCACAACTCGGCCTGCACGGTCATCCGTGCGGGCTATTGAACGTGGAAGGCTATTTCGATTCGCTGCTCGCGTTTCTCGACCACTCCGTGGAACAAGCGTTCGTGCGCGATGCGCATCGTGCGATGCTGCTGGTCGACGATTCGCCGCACAGTCTGCTCGACCGGTTCGCGGCGTATCGCGCGCCTGTGGTCGCAAAGTGGCTGCAACGCAGCGCGCAAACATGACTGCAACGGGCATGGACATGATTCTCGTGGTCACCACCGGCGGCACCATCGACAAGGTGTACTTCGATGCGCAGAGCGAATTCGAAGTCGGGCGTTCGATGGTGGGCGACCTGTTGCGCGAAGCGCACGTGCATGTGCCGTTCGAAACGCTTGAAGTGTTGCGCAAAGACAGCCTCGATCTCACCGACGACGATCGCGAAGCGATCCGCCGTGCGATCGCCTCGGCGCCGAACACGCGCGTCGTGGTCACGCACGGCACCGACACGATGACGAAGACCGCACGCGTGCTGAGTTCGATTCGCGACAAAACCATCGTGTTGACCGGCGCGCTGTCGCCCGCACGATTTGCGAACACCGATGCAGCGTTCAATGTCGGCATGGCATTCGGCGCGGTGCAGAGCCTGCCTGCAGGCGTGTACATCGCGATGAACGGCCAGGTGTTCGATGCCGCAAAGGTGCGCAAGGATCGCGAGACGAATCGCTTCGTCTCGATCTGATCTCCCGGCGGTTCATTTATGGCGTCAGTTTGAAATCCACCCTCGCACGCGCACCGGCCGTGTCCACGGCCGCTCCATCGCTGAATCTCGGCGCGTAGCGCCAGTCCTTCACAGTATCGAGCGCAGGTGCGCCGAATGCGTCGCTGCCCTGAGTTTCCATCAGCGTCGCGTCACGAACAAAACCCTGCGCGTCGATCGTGAATTCGATCGTCGCAGACCCCTCGCGGCCTTTTGCTTCGGCGGGATACTCGGGATCTGTCCGATACAGCGGCGCGGGTGGGATTGCATCTTTCCAGGGATCCAGCTTGCCGACCGCAACGCAGTGCGGCGTGGCTTTGTCGGATTCGCCGAGTTGCTCGTATGTGGTTACCAACAGCACGTGCGAGGCGAGCACGACCGGGTTCGACGCGTCTTCACCCAGTGCGGCAAGCACCTGATTGAAGAACGGTTCGGCTGCGCGCGGTTTCGAAATGGCCAACTGATACTTGCCCATCCACAACGCGGCAATCAGCAGACGCGAATCGTTGGCGGCGATCTGTTTTCGATACTGCGTGTAGGCGTCGTCGAGGTACGGCTTCGATTCTTCGACGTTGCCGTCGCGCAGCAGATGGATGCCGGCTTCGAGGTTCAGGTGCGCCAGCAGAAGGTCGTCAGGCTTAACGTACTTGCGTGCGATGCCGAGCGCCTGCTGGTAGAACATGTCGCGCGCTTTCGCGTCCCACGCGCCGGTTGCGTCGGCGCGCGCCATGAACGGGTCGATGAGCTCGCGTGAGTCTTTTCCGTAGACGAGTTGGTACAACTCGATGGCCTTGTCGAGCGTTTTGACGGCTTCCTTCCGATGGCCGGTCTTCTCGTACGTTTCGCCGAGGTTCAGCGCGAGTGCAGCGGTGTTCGCGTGGTTCTCACCGTAGATCTGCAATCCCAACCGATACGCGCGCTCGGCGTAAGGCAACGCTTGTTCGTCCTTACCTTCGTCGTTCAACTGCTTGAAGGTTTTGTAGGCCTGCGCGAACTCCGCGCGTGCGGCGGCGGGGTCTGCCGGCGGTTCCTCAGCGGAGTGCGCGTGAACGGCTGCGAAAAGCGCGACCAGGAAGCACGCCACCAGGGAGCAAGGGCTGCGAAGCATCGTCGAACTCTTCCGTCGAAAGGTCGCTAGTCTAGTGCGGAACGGGGAGGGTAGACTCCGACGGTCCGGTTCGCGGAGGGGAAAAATGAGCTACGACCTCGTCATCAAGAACGGCACCGTAATAGATGGTTCGGGTGCTCCCCGGTATCGCGCCGACGTTGCGGTGGCCGGCGGACGCATCGCCGCCATCGGTCGCGTGGACTCAAAAGCGAAACAGACCATCGATGCGGAAGGGCATGTCGTTACGCCGGGGTTCGTCGATGGTCACACGCACATGGATGCGCAGGTGTTCTGGGATCCGATCGGGTCCTGCTCCTGCTATCACGGCGTCACCACCGCGGTCATGGGCAACTGCGGCTTCACGCTGGCGCCGTGCAAATCCGAAGACGCCGATTTCGTGTTCCGCAACCTCGAACGCGCGGAAGACATCTCGCGCGAGTCGATGCTCACCGGCATCAAGTGGAGCTGGGAGTCGTTCCCGCAATTCCTCGACACCGTCGAGGGTTTGCCGAAGGGCATCAACTACGCGGGCTACATGGGTCACTCGGCGCTGCGCACGTACGTGATGGGCGAACGTGCATTCACCGAAGCGGCGAACGACGACGATCTGAAGAAGATGTGCGCGCTGACGAAGGACGCGCTGAAGGCCGGTGCCATCGGTTTCTCCACTTCACGTACACACAATCACATCACCGCAGACGAGCGTCCGGTTGCGAGCCGCGTCGCCGATTGGCGCGAAGTACGCGCCATCGTCAATGCGATGGGCGAACTGAACGCGGGCATCTTCGAGATTGCCGGCGAAACCGTCGGGCGCGATCCGGTGCGCGTGCGCGAGTATTTCGATCGTCTCAAGAACCTCGCAGTGGAATCGCGCGTGCCGATCACGTTCGGCATGTTCTCGGTGCGCGTTGCGCCCGAACTATGGCGGCCGTACTACGACCTCGCGAACGAGACGGCGGCCGCCGGTGGTCGCATGGCCATTCAGGCGCACTCGCGCGCCTTGAATGTGTTGTTGTCGTTCGAAGGCAACACACCGTTCGACAAGTGGGACGTGTGGAAAGACATCCGCAGCCTGCCGTTGGTGCAACAGAAGGCGAAGCTGCGCGATCCCGCGATCAAACGTGCGCTCGTCGACGTTGCGAAGGCGCCCTATAAAGGTCCCCGTATCGTCGGCGCAGAGGCGCGTCCGCCGGATTGGGACTGGGTATATCTGATGGACACGATGTCGAATGATCCGCGTCGCATGTCCGACGTGGCGCGCGATCGCGGCGTGCATCCGGTGGAGGCGATGATCGACATCGCACTCGAACACGACTTCAAGGTGTTCTTCCGCCAACCGATCGCGAACGAAAATCAGGATCACGTGCTCGAGATGATGAAACACCCGCGCTCGGTGGTGACGTTCTCCGATTCCGGCGCGCACGTTTCGCAGATCATGGACAGTTCGCTGCAGACGCATCTGCTCTCGCACTGGGTGCGCGAGAAGCAGGAGTTCACGCTGGAAGAAGCGGTACGCCTGATCACATACGACACCGCCACGCAGTGGGGCTTGCACGATCGCGGTCTGCTGCGAGTAGGGCTCGCCGCCGATTTCGCGGTGTTCGATCCCGACACGGTTGCCCCGCGGATGCCCGACGTCGTGCACGATTTGCCCGGCGGCGCGAAGCGTCTGAAACAGACGGCGGATGGCATGTTGGCCACGGTTGTCGGCGGCCAGGTGCTGCTTTCGAACAACGAACACACCGGCGCATTGCCGGGCAAACTGATTCGCGGTCCGCTCGCGCAATAGCGGCGGCGCTGGAGGAAACATGGCACATGATCTGGTGATTCGGGGCGGCCGCGTGATCGACGGCACCGGTGCAGCGGCGCGCAACGCCGATGTGGCGGTGGAGAACGGCAAGATCGTTGCGGTGGGCGCGATTGCAGGCACGGGGCGACGCGAGATTTCGGCGGCAGGCGCAATCGTCACGCCGGGCTTCGTCGACATCCACACACACTACGACGGCCAGGCCACATGGGCGTCGCGCATGTCGCCATCGAATCACCATGGCGTTACCACGGTGGTGATGGGCAATTGCGGCGTCGGCTTCGCGCCGGTCAAACGC
>CAZLDA010000263.1:0-6166 GCA_964557875.1 uncultured Pseudomonadales bacterium
AGCCGACCTCGAGCAGACCGACCATGTCGCCGTGAAGCAGATCTCGATCGATTCTCAAAACGAGCCGGGGTTGGTCAACGCGCGAATAACTCTAATCTAAACAATAGATTGCGTTGACTATTTGGATGCTGAGTTGACCATTTGTTGCGAGTTGAAGGTCAGGTTGTCGCTTCGCGAACCACGTCTCGCTCCGTCTGACCACTGAATCAATCCACGCTACCGCTCATCGCCATAAACTCTCCGCAGATCGAGTCGCCGGGTCCGAAGGGAGGAACCAGTGGTGGCAGGACAGGAACACAGGAGAGACGCCGAAGCGGTTCTGAATGCGTTGCACCACAACGTGACAGGCGAGCTGCTCCGGTTGATCGACGGGTTCTACAGCAATATCGAGGACGGACTCTTCGAATTGGCCTATAGAACCGGTGACGAGGGACAGCGTCGCCGCTGCTTCGATCTGATGCGTGAACTGCGGTTTCGCCGCACAGGCCTCGTGAAAGCCTTCGCGCGTTCGATGGATCGATATCGCGGGCTCTGGTTCGACCAGGACGAGTCGCTCGAGGCCGATAGCGCAACCGGTCAGGAACTGGACAAGCTGATCATGCGCATGGCGGAAAAGAGCAGTTCGCACTTTGCCGGTGTACTGCAGTGCATCGCCGAACGCGCGGAGGGCGCGACCGGCCGACCGTTCAACGGTGGACAGAACGTGCCAATCGCACCGCGCCGAGTGGCGCGCGCCTTCGTCGTCTCGTGCAGGACCCTGAAGCTCGATCACGCGTCGATCGAAATCGTACAGGATCTGTTCAGTCGCTTCGTCCTCGATGGATTGGGCAACATCTACGGACACTGCAACCTTCGTTTGCACAGCGAAGGCTTCGAAACAGCGGACGAGATGGACATCGCGTCGCGCGCGTAACGCTCAGTCGTCAGTGGTCTTCGTCGCGCGGTTTGACGTTTTTCTTGTTGACCGCATCCAACAGCTGATTCACGTGGCTCGCACCACGCTCGAAGCGTCCTCCCCGGCGCGTTTGGGCCAATAACGATTCTTCGATGGGGCGTACGATTTCATCGGCATTTGGTCCGCGATGATGTGCCCCGAACACATTGATCCACAGATCCGACCTGCGCCCGAAGCGCTGCACACGACGGAAGTAGACATCGGGTTTGTCACCGCCCGCTACCAAGCCGACGATTACTGCGATGATCGAAACCGGACTGAGGAAGATGTCGCGGATGGCTTCGGCGGCGAGCTTCAGATGGAACACCAGCAGTTCCCACACCAAACGCGCGCGTGCGTCGTGATGTGGTTGTGGAGGAGTCGATTCGTCGTCGCTCATGGCAGTCGAGTCTAGGATTCGGGTCGGCGCCTCGCAATCGAGTAATCCATCCGGTATCGTCCCGCGCATGTTGAACAAGACCCTGCTTGCAACAGCCCTCGCACTGCTCGCTCTTGCGTTCGGCACCCCGTGTGTGCGAGCGGCGACTTCTGACGGAATCGTAGTACTTCAAACCGATTTCGGATTGAAGGATCAGGCGGTAGCCGCAATGCGCGGCGTGATTCGCTCGGTCGATCAGGAACTGACTGTCGATGATCTCACTCACGAAATCCCGTCCTACGACATCTGGGAAGCCGCGTATCGATTGAACGCTGTGATCGACTATTGGCCAGCACGAACGGTGTTTGTGTCCGTGGTCGACCCCGGAGTGGGTACCTCGCGCAAATCCGTGGTCGTACGTTTGAAGAACGGCCAGACCATCGTGACGCCTGACAACGGGACGCTCACGCTCGTTGCGGAGAGAGTTGGTGTTTCAGCCGTACGTGAGATCGATGAGAGGAAGCATCGGTTGCCCGGATCAGAAGGTTCGTACACGTTCCATGGTCGTGACGTGTATGCGTATGTGGGTGCGTTGGTCGCGAGTGGGAAACTGGCGTTCGACGACGTTGGTCCGCTACGCGATGGGGTGGTGTCGATTGCTTATGAAAAGCCGAGGCAAGACGTCGACCACGTTTACGGTGGTATTCCGGTTCTCGATCCGCAATACGGGAACGTATGGACGAACATCCCGGTATCAGTACTCGAGACCCTCAATATTCATCCTGGTGACCTCGCAACGTTGACGATCACGGAGGCGGGTGCACCGAAGGTCACGTTGACTGCCAAGTACGCGCATACCTTCGGCGATGTAGCGATTGGCGAACCGCTGCTCTATGCGAACAGCGTCGGCATGCTCGCGGTTGCGATCAATCAGAAGGACTTCGCTGCCACCTATCACGTCGCGTCGGGACCGACCTGGGGCATCGAAATCACTCGGGCGAAAGCCGGATCACTCTGACGACGTGCGGCTCGATTGCTGCGCGCGAATACAGCAGCGGAAAGCTCTGATCGGTTGCCCACCCTTCGAGCAGGTTCGAATAGAACGGGCTTCGCGGGTCGCCGGACTGGCCGGGCGTGTTCGTCATTCGAGCGTCATCCCATCTCCCGACATCGAGGACCATTCGCCACGACGCTCCTGAAGTCACTGCGAAGTCCTTTCCGTCGAACGACGCGTTGTTCGGTGAATTGCCATCGCCGCCGCGCGAATACGATTTCATCATCGCCTTGTCAGCGAGGTCGCTTCCGAACCTGTCGAGCAGAGGATGTCGAAAATTCGTTTGGTGCAACGTGCCCCATTGCCATTGTGCGGGGTCGTCGCCGAGTAACTGCTGCGTCTGCTGCCACGCTTGTGCCAGTGTCGCGTCGATCAGGCTGGTCAGTTCATCGCGATGCTCATCCAGCAAGTCCAGTACCGATAGAGAATCCAGCGGCTGAATCAACGGAACTGCAGCAGCGGGGGCAGACCAAGCTGCAAGCGCAGGAACCAGGGTCCGGTAATACCAGATCACATACAGTGCGGCGGCCGGAGAGTTAGGCGCCAGCACACCATCCCAGCCGCTGAGCATCGATGCGGCAGGTGAATTGCCGGTCGGTAACCGGCTGATCAGTTCGCGGGCTAACAACGACGTGTAGTCGCGCTGTAGCGCAATAGAGTCAGCAAAACTGTGATGCGGCTGCACCGCGAGCACTTCGTCTAGTCGGCGCGCACGCCATGGTGCCGACCATTCGAACCCGATGCGGCGTTCGGCGATCGGATAGTTGGCCGGCAGATTCATGGCGTTCGCCGTGGCGATGAATCCCCGCTCCGGATTGAACTCTTCGGGAAGGGCATCCATGTCGAAGTAACCGTCCCACTCGTAGCGTCCATCACCGGGCACAGGCAAGAGCCCATCCCAGTTCGTACGCTTCGGAAACAGACCGACAGGTTTGTAGCCGATGTTGCCGTCGATGTCGGCATATACCTGATTCTCCGACGGTGCTCCCCAACGATTCAGCGCTGCCGCAAACTCGCGCCAGTCTTTTGCACGCATGTATTCGATACTGCCGAAGTAGGGCGACATGCCTGCATCGAGCCAACCCACTCGCGCCGCGTATGCGCGATGGTTCTTTGGGTCTTCGAAGATTACCGGTCCATGTCGGGTGAATTTCAACTGGATCTTTTGCGGGGGAACATCACGCACGACGATCACTTCTTCGACCGATGTCATCGGCTCCCAGTGATCTCGATAGCGATACTCGTTCGGCACACCAGCCCGGGTTTCGTAAACATAGAGATCTTCTTGATCGATCGGAAAGATCGTGAGCCCGAATGCGATGCGTTCGTTGTGGCCGATGGAGATGCCGGGTAGAGCAGGTTCACCTGCTCCGATCACGTTTAACCCCGGTGCGACAAGCTGCGCGGCATAGCGCAAGGACGGAACGGCGTGACTGCGGTGCGGGTCATTCGCGAGGATGGGTCGCCCCGTATCGGTTCGTTGCGGCGAGACGACCCAGTTGTTGCTGCCGATGCCGGTCAGATGTTCGATGTCGCGCGCCTGAGCAAGCGTATTGGGAGGATTCGCGAACGAAACGGGCGCTTTGGCCAGCAAATACACGTCGAGGACGTTCGCCGGTACGCTGCAAGGGTCGAGACCTGCTGGGACCGCTAGGCTCCATGAAGGCTCGAGCTTTTTGTGTAACGCATCTACGGAAACAGGGAATGAGCACAGAATTCGCGCGCGCTCGACTTCGTTCGTCAGATTCCGCCATAGGCCGTTGCTGCGAATGCGTACCACGTCGGCCGCCGACCAGTGCGATGGCTTGAAACCGAGCACTCCGAACTCGGGAGGAAGCAATTCCGGTTGTGCTTCAGTCATATCTACAAACGCGTTGATGCCCGCCACGAACGACTCTGCAATGCGCTTCGAGTCGGAACCGTACGCGAGCCATTCGCGGTACATGTCACCGCGATACAGGAATAAACGTGCCGCGCGATCCTGCGATGCGTACGCCGGCCCGAGAACCTCCGACAATTGCCCCAAGCCGCGTCGACGCCAGGAATCTATTTGCCAAAGGCGGTCGCGAGCCGCGTTGAATCCCTGCACGAAGAACGCGTCGTAATGGGTGTTCGCATAGATGTGTGGAACTCCCCATTCGTCGATGAGGATTTCGGCCGGCTGTTCGAGACCACCACCAACTCGATACGAATCGGTTGGCCGGTCCGCGGCGCTGCCGAGCATGCCGTGGCTCATGAGTAAAACGGTTAGCGTGAGGCGCGGGATATTCACCGTGGGGTTTGCCTTGCTGACGACCGCGGTGAGGGTACCAACTTCGAGGGGATCAGCTCATAAACAAATATTTAACATAATATGTATTATACGCATTTTCGGGCGTCCTTATGGAACGACTCTCGCCCGAGAAGCCGGCCTTCCAGTTACATCGTGTGCGTAGACAACCCGAACCGTATCAAGAGAATGGCCCACTCGAACGCGAAAACATCCCTGAACTAAAGCCAAGGACGGAACTGGTGCCACACATCCGCATACTGCGGCACTACATCCGCACTCCGTACCTGATCATCGCGGGCTGCGAAGCACTGTTAGTCATCGCAGCTGTGTTCGTCGGCTACTGGATCAGAGCGCAAGACCCGGACATCTGGACAGCGTCTCATGTCGTAACGGCGCTTACGTACTCCCTCATCGTGCTGATCTCGATGGTTGCGATGGGCGTCTACGGGTCGCATGTGCGCGAAGGCTACGTCGGAATGATGCTGCGCACGGCCGTCGCGGTCTTTCTGATTGCGAGTATGGGATCCGGCATCGTTCTTTACTTTTTCCGCGATCTCGCGCTCTGGCGTGGCACGCTCGCGATCTCGGCCGTCGCGGCGTTCGTGCTGATCGCCATGTTTCGCTGGATCGCGCTCAGCGTGCTCGATCAGGACAACCTCAAGCGGCGCGTTCTCGTACTGGGTACTGGCGCTCGTGCTGAGAAGATCGCGTCGCGCATGCGGCGTCGCTATGACCAGCGCGGCTTCCTGATTCACGGTTACATCCCGTTCGAGCATGCACCCGAACGTGTGTCTCTGCACGGCGGCAGAATCCTCACCCTCGACGAACCGCTGAACGTGATGTGTGAACGCGAGGGAATAGACGAAATCGTTGTGGCGCTCGACGAGCGTCGACGCAATCGCGATAGCAGCGCGGGACTGCCCCTCGAGGAGTTGCTCGAGTGCAGACTCTCGGGCGTCGACGTGTGCGATGTTCAAGCGTTCATCGAGCGCGAAGCAGGCAAGCTGGACATCGAGCTCCTGCAACCGTCGTGGATGGTGTTCTCTGACGGCTTCATCAGCGGAACGTGGCGAACAGGAACGAAGCGCGCATTCGACGTTGCCGCGAGTCTCGGACTCTTGTTCTTCGCCTGGCCGTTCATGCTTCTGGCAGCGTTGGCAATCTGGATCGAGAGCGGGTTCAAAGGGCCTATCTTGTATCGCCAGCAACGAGTTGGTCTCGACGGCCGCTACTTTGCCGTGAATAAGTTCCGCAGCATGCGCACGGATGCGGAGAAAGGCGGAGAAGCAGTTTGGGCGAGCGTAGATGATCCGCGTATCACGCGTGTTGGCGGATTTTTACGTCGCAGCCGAATCGACGAGCTGCCGCAGATCTTCAACGTGCTCAAAGGTGACATGAGTTTCGTAGGACCACGCCCCGAGCGCCCGGAATTCGTTGGCGATCTGGAGACCAAGATCCCCTACTACGCGCACCGCCATCGCATCAAACCCGGGCTCACAGGATGGGCGCAACTGTGCTACCCGTATG
>CAZLDA010000264.1:0-2523 GCA_964557875.1 uncultured Pseudomonadales bacterium
AAGGGCCGCTTCGGTCAGGGCACGTGCCGCGTCCGGATGTGCAACCACGTCGCCCAGGCTCTCGTTGAAGCGTCGCTCGAGCGCGGACAGTGACTTTTCGAGCTTTTCGATTTCCGATGGCCCCGAAAGCCGGTCGCGGATCTCCGAGAGGCGCCGAGTCGCCTCGATCGACCATGCGCCGACGGCCTCGGTGGGGGGCGCAGCGGCGGCGGCTTCTGGCTTTTCTGCGGTTGTTTTTCCAGCGGTCGCGGCCGCTGCTTCGGCGCCAATGGCCGACGGCGCGTGCAACGCAAAACACAGCGTTGCGATTGCCGCGATTGCGGCGAACACGCTGTTTCCGTCGCTGCTCAACGATGATGCGCCAGAAAACCGCGCACCACGGCGTTGAACTCGGCCGGCTTCTCGAAGTAAGTGGAATGACCGGCCCCGGCAACCATCGTGAGGGTCGCGCCGATCGACGCAGCGGTCGCCTGCAACAGACCAGGTGGAAACGTCACGTCGAGATCGCTTGCGATAACGTGGACGGGCACCGGGAACGGTCGCAAGCGGTCCGGATCGATGAATGCCTCGCGCGCCATCAGCGCGGCAATCGGCATTGGTGTGGTGTTGAACGCCGTGATCGCGGTGTACAGATAAGCGCCTGCGGGATCTGCTTCCTTGAATGGCGCACCCAGCGTCATGGCGGTGAGGTCCCCGCTCGGCGGACGCGCAACGAGGGTGCGCATCTGATCGCGTAGTGCGTCGCTGTAGATGGCACCTGGCGTATTGCCCAACACCAGCGCGCGAACGCGCTTGGGGTGATTCACAGCCAGTCGCACACCGGTCCATCCGCCCATCGACTGACACACCACGGCGGCGCGGTCGATTTGCTCGGCGTCGAGAATGGCGAGCGCATCGTTGTCGAACGCGCTCGCGGAAAAGTCGGCGGGTGCGCATTTCGAGCGGCCGAAGCCGCGGTGGTCGAACGTGATGACCCGATAGTCGCGGCTGAACTCCGGCACCTGTTGCCACCAACTTGCGGCGTTGCCGCCGGCGCCATGCGCAAACAGCAGCGCGGGACCTGCGCCGGTCGTCTCGTAGTAGATCTCTGCGTCTGCTGTCTTGACCGTAGCCATGATGCATCCTCGAAGAGGGGATGGCATTGTGCCATGGCCGGATCGAAGCGCCACACATCGCGCGCCTTTCAGAAGGCAGGGGGAGTAGCCGATGCCGTACAACCGTTTTGTCGAGGTGCGCGCCGCCGTCGTCGACATCGCGCGCGACTTTGCCGCACACCGGTCTGAACGGCTCGGTCGCAGGACGCTGGGTCCCGATGACTTCACGCGCCTGGAACGCGCCGGATATCTCTTGACTGGCGTGCCGCAACAGCAGGGCGGTTTGTGGCGCGGGCTCGCTGGGTCGGTGCGCGAATACGCCGAACTGGTGCGTCTGCTGGCCGAAGGCGACGCATGCGTGGCGCTGGTTGCCGCCATGCACCCGTCGGTGCTGTCGTTCTGGCTGTCCGTCGACGACCCACAGTCCGACGAAGCGGAGTGGCATGCCCAACGCACGCGGTTCGTCGACGCGGCCAAGGAGGGCCATTGGTGGGGAACGATGATCTCGGAACCCGGCAGCGGCGGCGACATCCTGCAAACGCGTGCAATAGCCGAACCGGACGGTGATCGTTTTCTGCTGAGCGGCGACAAGCACTTCGCATCCGGCTCCGGCATCACCTCTTTCATGATCACCACCGCGCGAGTAAACGGCGCGCCGCCCGAGTTGTTCGTGGTGGATATGCGCGGAAGAGACTGGGACGGCAGCACCGGCATCACGCTGCTCGTTCCGTGGAACGGCCACGGCATGATCGCGACGCAGAGTCATGCCTTTACGCTGAACCGGTGCCGCGCCGAACGGGCCGCCTCGCGCGAAGCGTTCTCGAGCGCGGTTCCCGTGGTATCGCAATTGACGCCGATGCTCTTTGCGGCGGTCGTGATCGGCATTTTGAGAAACGCTGTCGGCATGGCGCGCGAACGGTTGCGCAAGCGGGCTTCGACGCTGAAGCCCTATGAGCAGGTGGTTTGGGTCGAAGTCACGAATGCGGCGTGGCTTGCAGAACAAGCCTACGAAGGGGCGTTGCGCGCGATAGAAGACGAATCGGGCGGTCTTCTGGCCGCTTCGCGTGCGAAGGCAACCATTGCTGCTCTTGCCGAACGATGTCTGGCTGATCTCGGGAAAGTGCTCGGGGGAGCGAGCTTCGCGCGCGATGCACCGTTTGGCCAATGGGCTGAAGACGTGCGTGCACTCGGATTTCTACGCCCGCCGTGGGGACTCGCGTTCGAACAGTTGTTGAAACTCGATCTCGCGCAGGTTCATTCGTGAAAAACTCCGCTAGGACGGCCTGCTAGCGCTCGCGAAATTCCGGTTTGCGTTTTTCCACGTGCGATGCCACGCCTTCGCGGTGATCCTCAGTGCGCCACAACTCGTCGGAGAGCATCCGGCCGTATTCCTCGAGTTCCTGCCAGTGCATCGCGAGGCCCTTCTGCA
>CAZLDA010000264.1:2623-6134 GCA_964557875.1 uncultured Pseudomonadales bacterium
AGCATCCGGCCGTATTCCTCGAGTTCCTGCCAGTGCATCGCGAGGCCCTTCTGCACGGTGCGTTTGATCGCGCGTTGCGCAAGCGGTGCGCCCCACGACAACTTCTCGATCAATTCGTCGACCGCTTTGCCAAGCATCTCGTGCGGCACCACGCGCGAAACGATGCCTAGACGCAACGCTTCGTCCGCGCTCACGAGCTCACCCGACAACAACAGTTCCATCGCGCGCGACACACCGATGATGCGCGGCAGCAGGTACGTGCCGCCGACGCTGCCGATCACGCCGCGTCGTACGAAATACGATCCGAGCTTCGCGTGGTCCGACGCGATTCGCATGTCGCACAGCAACGCGAGGTCCATGCCCATGCCGACCGCAGCGCCGTTGATGGCAGCAATGGTGGGTTTGGTGCAATTCAGTATCGAACTGACGATCGGCGTGGCCGCGCCGAGGCTCGATCGATAACGCGCCAGCATGCCGTCGTTGCGTTTGCTCGGATGATTCTTCTCAGAAAGAAATATCTCGTTGAAGTCGTCGCCGGCGCAGAAGCCGCGCCCCGCGCCGGTGAGCACGATGAAGCGTGTCGTGCGATCGGCATCGGCCTGCGCGAACGCGTCGGCGAGCTCTGCATAGGTCTGTGGTCGCACGGCGTTCATGCTCTCCGGCCGCGACAACGTGATCCAGCTGGTTTCTGCGCGGGTTTCCAGTTTGACGTCTTCGAAGTTCACCGCGGCCTCCTCGCGTGGCGTGATGTCAGGTTTTGCTGCCGGTCACCAGAAACTGCGGCAGGCACGCCATGTACGTGCCTTCTTCAATGCCGCGTTCCGCTTGCGCCATCAGTTCATCGACCTCCGCATCGGGCATCGTTGCGAACGTGCGAATGTAGCTGCGCATGTTGCGCAACACCGACAGCAGCGCGCCGCTGCGATCGACGATGGGCACGAAGCGCACGTCGATGTCGCGCAATCCCACTGCATGAAATGCCGCCGGCAGCTTGCGGCCGATGTGCGGTTCGCGGAATGCCGGTGCGGCAGCTGCAAAGAACCGGTCGACGGTGTCTTTGCCCCAAGGTTCTACGATGACGAACCCCCAGTCGCTGTCGATCGCGTGCAGCTTGCCGCCAGGCGCCAGTACCCAGACGGCTTCGCTGAGCGGCTCGGGCAGATCAGGCACGTACTCGAGCACGTTCTTCGCGATCACGCGATCGACCGCAGCGTCGCCGAGCGGCAACGCGGCGCTGTCGAGGTGATGAAAGTGCACGTGCGACAGATCGCGTTGCACCGCACGAGCGCGCGCGTCGGCCACGAACCGTAAGTTGATGTCGACGCCGTGTACCGCGCCGTTGCGGCCGACCATCTCGGCCAACGCGAGGCTCAGAAAGCCGGGTCCGCACCCGAGATCGAGTACGCGTTGCCCGGCGGCGATTCCGGCGGGTTCGAGCAGGCGAGCCTGTTCGGGCCGCCAGACGAACATCTGTTCGTAGCGTGCGAGCCGTTCTGCCTCGATGACTTTCCAGTGATCGGTGTAGAAAGTGGCAGAAGCGCTTTGCGTGGGACCGCTCATTCCCGCTAGCCGCCGAGCTCTTCCAGCACCTTCGCCGGATGGTCTTCGGCTTTCGGCACACGCTTCCAGTGTTTGCGCACTTTGCCGTCGGCTCCGATCAGCACGGTGGAACGGATCACGCCGATCGTTTTCTTGCCGTACATCATCTTTTCGCCGTACGCGTCGTAGGCCGTCATTACGCTTCGGTCCGGATCCGACAGCAGCGTGAAGGGCAGTTTGTACTTAGCCGCGAACTTCTGATGCGACTCGCCGCTGTCGGCCGAAACACCGAGCACGACGGTGCCGGTTTTCTGGATGTCCTTCCACAGATCGCGGAAGCCGCACGCTTCCTTCGTGCAGCCGGGCGTGTCGTCCTTCGGATAGAAGTACACGACCACGTTCTTCCCTTTGAAATCCTTCAGCGCCACTGTTTTGCCGTTAGCGTCTTTCAGACTGAACGCCGGTGCTGCCTTGCCTTCTTCGATTGCCACGAGTTCCCCCTACGGTGAATGGTCTCTCAACGGTGATGATCAGCGATATCCCTCGGTAACCGGCCGCCGCGGCAATTGCCACCACAGTTCGTCGCAGCCTTTCACGAGTTCGTCGTCCCATGCCACTTCCAGCGCGGCGACATTTGCGTCGAGCTGGTCCGCCCGGCTCACGCCGATGATCGCCGACGTGATGCCAGGTTGGCGGATCACCCAACTCACGGCGACCCCGACCATCGACAGATTCCGGTCGCGCAACAGCGTGGCGAGACTGTCGACGGCGATGAAATACGGATCCTTCCAATAACGGTTCTGGTACGTGTTCGCGGCAGACCCCAGCGTGAAGCGCGTTTCCGGTTGCAGGTTCGTATCGCCGCGGTACTTCCCTGAGAGCATGCCGCCCGCGAGCGGGTTGTATGTCAGCACACCGAGACCTTCGGAACGCACCAGCGGCAGCACTTCGGTTTCGATCTCGCGATACAGCAGGTTGTAACGCGGCTGCAGCGACGCATAACGAGCGACGCCCAGGCGATCCGCCGCAGCGAGCGCCTGCCCCAACCGCCACGCCGGATAATTCGAGCAGCCGACGTACCGCACCTTGCCGGCCCTCACCAGATCGTCGAAGGCGCGCAGCGATTCTTCGATCGGCACGCGCGGATCGAACGCGTGCGACTGATAGAGATCGACGTAGTCGGTCTGAAGGCGTTTCAGGCTGGCCTCGATCGACTCTACGATGTGTTGGCGCGACAGGCCGGAAGCGTTGGGGCCGCGCCGCATCGGCGCGAAACACTTGGTCGCGAGAATGATGCGATCGCGATTGCTACGCGCCTTCATCCAGCGTCCGATGATCGACTCGGTGGCGCCGACCGTTTCGATGGAGCCGCCGAGCGGATATGCATCTGCAGTGTCGAGGAAGGTCAGTCCGCGCTCGAAGGCCGCATCGAGAATTTCGAGGCTGCGCGGTTCATCCACCTGAAAACCGAACGTCATGGTGCCGAGACACAGCACGGGCACTTCGAGTCCGTTGCGGCCCAGCCGTCGGATTTCCATTGATCGTCGCTCCGATTCACAGATGCGCAGGCGAGCTTGGGACGAACCTTTTGGTAATGCAACGGCAGGCGTGAGACAGCGGGGCGAAGCAGCTTGACTCTGCTTCGGTGGCTGCTGAATAGTCCGTGGTCTGCACTGAGAAGAACCCATCAGCGAGCATGAGAGGAGCGTCATGAGCTACCCGGTCATTTCCGCCGATTCGCACATCACCGAGCATCCCGATACGTACACCGCGCATATCGATCGAGCGTTCCGCGACCGGGCGCCGCACATCGTCTCCACCTCCGATCGCGGCGACGTGTTCGTCATCGACGGCATGGACCGACCCATCGCGCTGGGTCTCGTCGCGGCCGCCGGCAAGAAACCGGAAGAGATCACCGAGGCGGGCGTGAAGTTCGAAGACCTGCACCGCGGTGGCTGGGATCCCGTGGCCC
>CAZLDA010000265.1:0-6125 GCA_964557875.1 uncultured Pseudomonadales bacterium
GCTCGCCGCATCGATACGGGCTGCGTGAGACGTCATGTCGGCGCGAATGCCGAGCATCCGGCCGCTGCGCTGATCGACCATCCGGAACGTCTGCAGTTCGAGATCGTTACCGGAGCCGACGAGCAGCGAGTCGAGAAATTCCACCAGCGGCGGTTCGACGTACTGATAGCCCCATCCAACGAACAGGTCGAGCACGCGCCTGCGCAGTTGCTCCAACGCCCAGGCATCGGGTGGCAGCACCTCATCTATTCCGTCAGGAAGACGCCAGGTGTGTCGATTCAAAGACAACCCCAAATTGCTCTATCGGTCCGGACTAACGCACGAAATACAGCAGCGTCGTTCCGACCACCATGCTCGACAGACCCAACAGACGGACAGTCGCGTCGTCCACCCGCCCGGCCATTGCCGCAACGGAACGCCATCTGCGCGGCGACAGGAACGGCAGGATCCCCTCGATGACGAGCACCATGCACAACGCCACGGCCAACTCGCTCCACATCGTATCGCTCGACGCTATTGCTGGCTCTGTTTCAGATACCTGAAGAACTCGCTCGACGGATCGAGTACCAGTAGATCGGATTCGTCCGTGAATACGTTCACGTAGGCGTTGATGCTGCGATAGAAGCGGAAGAAGTCGGGATCCCGATTGAAGGCCGCCGCATAGGTCGCCGCCGATTTCGCGTCGCCTTCGCCGCGCGTTTCTTCCGCCTTCCGATACGCTTCGGCCGCGATGACCACAACCTGGCGGTCGGCGTCGGCGCGGATCTCGAGTGCCCGTTCGCGGCCAGTCGCGCGGAACTGACGCGCCAGAATCTGCCGCTCGGAATTCATACGGTCGAACACCGCGCTGCTGACTTCGGGCGGCAAATCGATGCGCTTCACCCGCACGTCGAGCACTTCCACACCGACGTCGCGGCGCATATATCGATCGAGCGACTCCGTGAGTTCCTTCATCAATTCGTCGCGCGCACCGGAAATGACTTCGTGCATGGTGCGGCCGCTGATCTGGTTACGCAGACCTTCGTTGACGCGTTCGGACAGCAGTCGTTCGGCCTGGCGCTCGTCGAACGACGTCGCCGTGTAGAACGTGGCGACGTCGGCCACGCGCCACTTCACGAACGAATCGACGATCAGCGGTTTCTTCTCGAGCGTGTAGTAACGCTCTGCCTGCGAATCGAGCGTCAACACGCGCGCATCCGTGATCTTGATGCTGTCGGCGATCGGCCATTTGAAATGCAGCCCCGGCTGCACATCGGCGCGTTCGACCGCACCAAAACGCAGCAGCACTGCACGTTCCGTCTGCTTCACTTCGTAAACACCGTCGAGCGCCAGCAACAGCAACAGTAGACCAATGACGAGTATCACCAGATTTCTCATGTCGGCTCCCGTCAGCGGCTGGTTCGCCGCGTCGCAGCGCGGTCGTTAGGTGTGGCGACTGTCGGCGTATTCGCGGCATCGGTAGAAGGCGGCAACGGCGTTACCGTCTGCTGCATCAGCTTGTCGAGCGGCAGATACAGCATGTTGTTGGATCCCTTCACGTCGACCAGAATTTTCGACGTGCGCGACAACACCGACTCGAGCGCGTCGATGTAGAGCCGGTCGCGCGTCACCGGCTTCGCGAGCTGATATTCGGCGAGCAATTGCGTGAACCGCCGGGTTTCACCTTCGGCGCGCGCAACGACCTGATCGCGATAGGCCTCCGCCTGCAACACCTCTTTCTGCGCATCGCCACGCGCTTCCGGCACGACGCTCTCGCGATACGCGGTTGCCTCGTTGATCACACGTTGCTGGTCTTCCTTCGCCCGCTGCACATCGTCGAACGCATCCTGCACCTGCTTCGGCGGCACGCTCTGGTCGATGTTCGCTTTGCTCACGAGAATGCCGGTGCCGTAACGATCCAGATAGGTCTGCAGACGTTCGCCGACTTCTACCGCGATGGCGGCGCGCCCCTCCGTGATGACGTCGTCCATCTGCGTGCTGCCGACGACGTGACGCAGCGCGCTTTCAGCCGCGTTTTCGAGGCTGTTCTCCGGATCGCGCACTTTGGTTGCGAAATCGATCGGATTGTTGATCACCCACTGAACGGTCAAGGTGACGTCGACGATGTTCTCGTCCTGCGTCAGCATCAGCGCCTGGTGCTTGATCGAGTTGACGCGCGTGACGTTGACGGTCTCGACCGTGTCGATGAAGCGCGGATACCAGTGCAAACCCGGCATTACGACCTGGTCCTTCACCGCGCCGAAACGGAACACGACACCACGTTCCTGTTGGTCGATCTGATAGAGGCCGGACAGTACGTAGATCACGGCGGCAACCAGCAGAACGATCAACAACGTGCGCGGATTTACCGATCCAGAACCGGAACCGCCACCGGAATTTCCCGTGCGACCGCCGAAAATCCCCGCGAGTTGGCTCTGCAGCTTGCGAAACGCTTCGTCAAGATCAGGAGGTCCCTGATCCGCGCCCTTCTGGCCCCAGGGGTCTTTGTCTTTGTTTCCCCCAGGTTCATTCCATGCCATTCGAATCAGCCACTAGTTACGGTCCGGGAGAGGGCGAGATTCTATGTACGCCCTGTGACCCTGGCAACAAAACACCAGGTTGCGCGGCGAGTCGCGCCAGCGATTGCGGATTGAGTCGAACCGTCAGTTCCATGCCGCCGTCAGCGGACGCTTGTTCATCCAGAACGACACCTTGTTGATACAGCCAGGAACGGGCTTTGCCGGCGGACGGCAGCAGACGCACGCGCGTCGGCGGACTATCCACGGCCAACCGTTCGGTGATGGCGTCACGCAGTAAATCGACGCCATCACCACGTTGAGCGCTCAACCAAACCGCGATC
This sequence comes from uncultured Pseudomonadales bacterium, assembly GCA_964557875.1. Taxonomy (GTDB): domain Bacteria; phylum Pseudomonadota; class Gammaproteobacteria; order Pseudomonadales; family Azotimanducaceae; genus DATJGR01. Next base: position 2,840 of record CAZLDA010000265.1, read on the forward strand.
GGCTCGCCGTTCGCGCCGCGTTCGATGCGCGCGGCCTCATTCACCCGATCGATCTTGTTGTACACCTCGAGCATCGGACGCTCGTCGGCACCAATCTCGGCGAGCACCGCACGCACCTGCTTGGCGCGCTCTTCGTCGTCACCATGCATGGTTGCATCGATGACGTGTATCAGCAGATCGGCCTGCGCCACTTCGACCAGTGTCGCTTTGAACGCCTCGACCAGGCTGTGCGGCAGCTGCCGGATGAAACCGACCGTATCGGCTAACACGACATCGCCGAGACCGTTGAGGTCCAGCCTGCGCAGCGTTGGATCGAGTGTGGCGAACAAGCGGTCTTCCGCCAGCACCTGCGCCTGCGTCAAGGCATTGAACAACGTCGACTTGCCCGCGTTCGTATAACCCACCAGTGCGACCGTCAGCACGTCGGCACGCTGACGCGCTCGACGTCCTTGTTCGCGTTGCTTGCGAACCTTTTCGAGACGCTTGTCGATCGCCTTCGCGCGGTCGGAGAGAATTCGCTGGTCGAGTTCGATCTGCGTTTCGCCTGCGCCCCGCAAGCCGATACCCCCCTTCTGGCGGTCAAGGTGAGTCCAGCCGCGCACGAGGCGTGTCTCCGCATGACGCAGCTGCGCGAGCTCAACCTGCAGCTGACCTTCGTGGGTTCGTGCACGCGCGCCGAAGATATAGAGGATCAACTCCGTGCGCGTGACCACGCGGCACTTCAGTTCTTCCTCGATGTTGCGCTGTTGCGATGGCGTCAGATCGTGATCGACCACGACCAGATCTGCCGCATGTTCCGTCAACAGCGCGCGCAGTTCCTCCAGCTTTCCGGAGCCGATGAACAAACGCGCGTCGGGACGTTTGCGGCGTGCGACCAGAAGCGCTAGCTGCTCGATGTCGGCGGAGCGCACGAGCTCTTCGAACTCGGCAATCTCTTCCTGCTCCTCGAGTTGAGAAAACCGCACGTGCACGAGCACCGCGCGTTGTCCGGATTCGGGTCTGTCAAAGAACAATTCCGTTTTCGCTCAGTCGCGATGCCGCCTCGCGTATCGATCGAGATACGGCACCGTTAGGGTATTTGGCTCAGGTACCGGGCTGAAAGCCCGTGTGTGAAGGTAGGTGAACTACCGTTGCGACGCGTTCAACGCGACGGGACGCACTCGCGCATTCAGTGCGTGTCAGGCTTCTGGCGCATCGTCGTCATCTCCGGTCGAGGAACTCGGCAGCCGGATGTTGCGCGCCGGCACCACCGTCGAGACGGCATGTTTGTACACCATCTGACTCACCGAATTACGCAGCAGAATCACAAACTGATCGAACGATTCGATCTGGCCTTGCAGCTTGATACCGTTCACCAGATAGATCGAGACGGGAACACGCTCTTTTCTCAAGGTGTTCAGATAAGGGTCTTGTAAGGAATGCCCTTTCGACATCACGACCTCCTGCGTCCCTTATTCGATCTTCTTATTCGATGGGCGACGAGCGGACCCGTCTTTTCATTATCGGGACCGCCGTACTATGCGGTCACCCTGTAGAGATTGCAAGATTGGGCCCGCCTCTGTTGCGTCGTTCAGCACAGTTTTGCCCGACCAACTGCGCAACCACGTGCGTTGTCGTTTTGCCAGCTGACGGGTTGCCGCAACCGCGCGCTCGATCATGGTGCCGTGATCGATCTCGCCGCTGAGGTGATGCCACACCTGCCGATATCCGACGGCCCGCATCGACGGCTTTTCCGGCGACAGATCTCCACGCGTCATCAATGCGTGCACTTCATCGAGCAAGCCGGCGCTCAGCATTGTCGCAAAGCGTTGTTCGATGCGCGCGTTCACCAAGTCGCGTGGCGGTTCGATGGCGAACTCGAGCAGACGACAACCCAAGGCTTGTGCGACGCCGCCGCTCGATTGCCGCGCCCAGAATTCCGAGATCGGTCGGCCCGACACGGCGTGAACTTCGAGCGCGCGCAACAGCCGTTGCGGATTCTTGGGATGGATCCCCGCGGCCGCCACCGGATCGATGCGCTGCAATTCCTCGTGAAGCGCGCCCAATCCTTCGCGTTGGGCACGCCGCTCGAGTTCGGCGCGAACTTCGCTCGACGTCACCGGCAGGTCAGCCATGCCCCCTTTGAACGCCTTGAAGTACAGCATCGTGCCGCCGACGAGCAGCGGGAGCCGGCCCGCACCCAACGCCGCGGCAACGCACGCCCGCGCGTCGGCAACGAACTCCCCGGCGGAATAAGACTCCGCTGGATCCTTCAGATCGATGAGCCTATGCGGGTAGCGTTCAAGCACGTCGGATGTCGGTTTCGCCGTTCCGATGTTCATCTCGCGATAAACCATTGCCGAGTCGACGCTGATGATCTCGACCGGCAGCACGTCGGCGAGACGCATCGCGAGCTCGGTTTTGCCCGACGCGGTCGGCCCCATCAGAGTGATGATGACGTCGTCGGGATGCGTCACGCGCGTCGTTCCTTTTGAAGTCCGCGGCTATCTTCCGCGCAGAAACCGCTGATCCAGGTCGCGCAGGCTTTCAACCACGAACGTCGGCCGTCCGTGATTGCACTGACCGGCGTTCTCGGTGGTCTCCATTTCGCGCAGCAGCGCGTTCATTTCCGCGAGCGTCAGCTTGCGGTTCGCCCGGATCGATCCATGGCATGCCATGGTGGCGAGCACGTCGTCTTCGTAGTGGCGCAGCCGATCGGAAGAACCATCGGCGCCGAGATCGGCCAGAACGTCGGCGACGAGGTTCTCAGCGTCGGAACTCGCCAACAGTGCCGGTATGGCGCGAATGACCAGGGTGGATGGCCCGCTGCGGTCCATCTCCAAACCCAACGCAGTGAGTCCTTCACGGTTCTGTTCCGCAATTTCAGCCTCGGCCGGGCTCACGTTCATGGTGAGCGGCACCAGCAGGCGTTGTTGCTGAATAGCTTCCGACTTCGCGCGCGCGGCCTTCATCTTCTCGTACGTGATGCGTTCGTGTGCAGCATGCATGTCTACGATAACGAGACCCTGCGCATTCTCGGCAAGGATGAATATCTCGTGAATCTGCCCAACGGCGTAGCCGAGGGGCGGTACAACGCGTGTGTCCGGCTCGTAAGGTATCGAGTCCGGTTCGCGTACGGGCAGCGCATGTCCATCTGCGGGCGACGCCAACGCCATCAACTGCTGCAGCGAAGGCATTGCACGTGCGTGGTGATCGGCGCCTCGTTCGTGCACGTGCGAGCGAATACGTTCGGCTAGATCCGATGTCGCCTCGGAGGGACGTACGCTTCGCAACGCATGGCTCAGCG
>CAZLDA010000266.1:0-6124 GCA_964557875.1 uncultured Pseudomonadales bacterium
TCGCGGCGATAGTCCGGCATGAAATGATCGGTGGCGCGGTAGCCGTTCGCCGTGAGCAACGCAACCCGGGCCGCGTCGGCATCGAACGCAGCCGTCGTGAGGTAGCGCAGGCCGTCGGCAGGTTGCACGCGCGGATTCAGAATCTCCTCGCTCCATTCCTCCATCGATCGCAAATCGACGAAGCGCGGATAAGCCGGTTCGAACTCGCGTCTTCGCGAATCGCTCCACGCGAGCATGTCGGCGGTGATCGGATGGTCGTAACCGAGGTCGTGCCGGATGTCGAACTCCATGCCGGTGTACGGTTCGAACCAGACGAAGCCGGCGAGACCCGCAGCGTCGTGCCACAAGCGCACGTTCTGTTTTGGACCCGACCCGGGCATCCGCCATGCGACGTCGCTGGTCATCAGATACACCGGCGCCGGTGCGCGCGCGGCCGCATTGGCGGAAATGAACGCGTTCAGGCTCGCCAGATCGTCGCGGGCGAACTGACGAGCGCTGACCGTCATTGCATTCGTCCCTTCAGCGTTGCGTCCAGGAGGGGTTACGAGCTCAGGCCGACCAGCGCGCCAACAACTTCACCGGACCGCGGAAGAACGGGTTCATCGGGTATTCGAGTTCGCTCAGATTCGTCAGTTCGAGCCCCGGTAGACGACGAAACAGCACGCCGAGCGCAATTTCCGTTTCGATTCGCGCGAGTTGCGCACCGAGGCAGAAGTGTATGCCGCCGCCGAAACTCTTCGATCGCACGAACGGGCGCGACACGTCGAGCCGATCCGGTTCGTCGTAAACGTCGGGATCGCGGTTTGCCGATCCCAACAGACACACGATCATCTCGCCCGCGAGAATCGTCTGGCCGGCGATCTCGATGTCGGCTTGCGCCACGCGCGGCAACTGCTGCACGGACGAATCGAAGCGCAGGAACTCTTCGACCGCCTGCGGCAGCAGCGAGGGGTCGGCCTTCAGCATCGCGAGCTGGTCGGGATGGTTGTAAAGCGCGACCAGCGCGTTGCCGATCAGATTCACCGTGGTCTCGTGGCCGGCCATGAACAACAGCCGGATGTTCTGCCGCAACTCTTCTTCGCTCAGCTTGCCGTGTTCGTCTTCTGCGCGAATCAACGCCGTGGTCAGGTCGTCGGTTGGCGCGCGGCGCTTTACCTCGAACAGCCCATTCAGATACGAATCGAACGCAGCGGTTGCCTCGCGCGCCTTCGCGCGTTGGGTTGCTTCGTCCGTTCCCGGCGCCACCAAGCCGGTGCCGAATTCGATGATCGCATTCGACAGCTCCGCGAACCGGTCGCGGTCGGCCACCGGGATGCCCAACATGTCGCTGATGATCGTTGCGGGAATCGGAAACGAAAACTCGCGCATGATCTCGAGCCGGCCGCGTCCTTGTGGGGTCGTCCGCGCAAGCGCTCGATCGAGAATCTCGTTCACCAGTGCCTCGATCTTCGGCCGCATCGCCTCGATGCGGGGCGCGCTGAAGGCCTTGGTGAGCAACGCACGGATGCGCGTGTGATCCGGTGGATCGATGTTGAGAATCGCGACGCGATCGGACTGCTCCTGCCGCTGCTGGATCGGCAGCCGGTGTTCGGTTCCGGGCAGCGCCTTCTTGCCGAAGCGCCGGTCCTTCAATATCGCGTCGACGTCTTCGTATCGCCCCGCGTACCAGATGCCGCGTGCGTCTTTGAACAGCCGTTGCGCACGTGCGATCGGGTAGCTCGCATACGGGTTCTGAAAGTGTCGCCGCATCGCTTCGGTCTGCTGATCCATCGTCGCGCTCCGCACTACCGCTAGGGGCAACTAGGATCGCCGACGCGGGCGTCGGGCGCCATTCCGCTCCTTCGTTTTCGTCCGCTCGTTCGTCCGCTCTTTTGGTTCCGCCTTGAAGCTGAGCACCGCTTCCGCAACCGCGTCGATCGCCGCGATCCGCGCGAAGCCGCTGCGCCAGGCGAGGCCGATCTGGCGGGACGGCGCAGGCCGATCGAACGGAATCACCTTGCACAACCGACTGCTGTGCCGCGACGTCACCGCGGACTCCGGAAACACCGAAATGCCGAGGCCCGAAGCGACCATGTTGCGGATGGTTTCGAGCGACGAGCCTTGAGAAGGTCGCGTTTCGTCGCCGTCGCGCACGACGCCTGGGCACGCGTCGAGCACCTGGTCGCGAAAGCAGTGCCCGGCGCGCAGCAGCAACAACTTCTCTCCGGTCAGATCGTCGCTGCCGACGCGTTTGCGCTTCGCGAGCGGGTGATCGTTCGGCACCAGCAGATGGAACGGTTCGTCGAACAGCGCCCGCGTATCGACGCCGGGCGAGTCGAACGGCAGCGCCACGATGATCGCGTCGAGCGCGCCGCGCCTCAGCATCGCCTCGAGATGGGCCGTGAGACTCTCTTCGATCTCGAGCGGCATACGCGGTGCCGATCGGTGCAGGGCCGGCACGAGATCGGGCAACAGATAGGGACCGACGCTGTTGATCACGCCCAATCGAAACACGCCGCTCAGCTGATCCTTGCCGCCGTGCGCCACTTCCTTGATCGCATCGATCTCCGCAAGCGCGCGCCGCGCCTGTTCGATGATGGGAGCGCCCGCCGGCGTCACCATCACGTCGTTGCGCCGCCGCTCGAAGATCTTCACTTCGAGTTCTTCTTCGAGTTTCTGCACGGCCAGGCTCAACGCGGGTTGGCTGACGAAACACTTCTCCGCAGCACGACCGAAGTGCAGCTCGGCCGCAACGGCAACGACATAGCGCAGTTCCTTCAACGTCAAGATGCAGCTCCTTGTGTGATTTACGATCCGTATCGATCGAATGCGCGGACGCAATGATACAAATCCCGCCGACCGGGAGAAAAAAATTGGCGCTTCCAAGCAATCCTGAGCGACGATCCGATCTGAACCAGCACGAGGGGATGCAATGACCGATACGCCACACAGCGTTGCCGACATCGCGATATTCGATACGCAGACACTCAAACATCCGTATCACGCGTATCAGCGTCTGCGCGACGACGATCCTGTGCACTTCGTGCCGAGCCTCGGCATTCACGTGGTGATGCGTTACGACCTCGTGCGCGAAGCGATTCGCGATACGGCCACGTTTTCGAGCCGCTTCGACGGCTTCCTTCAAACCGGCCAGCAGATGCTGTTCGCCGCCGCGCCCGAAGCCGTTAAGACCGAGCTCATACGCATCAATCGCGAGATGCTGCCTACGCCGCCGACGATGCTGACGCTCGATGAACCCGACCACACGCAGTACCGCTCGCTGGTCGCAAAGTTGTTCACCGCAAGCGAGATCCGCAAATCGGAAGCCGCCGTGCAGGCGACCATCGACGCGGCAATCGCAAGGTTCGTCGCACACGATGGCCCCACCGACTTCATGCGCGGCTTCGCGTTTCCTGTGCCGCTGCAGATCATCGGCGACCGGCTCGGCATTCCTGCGGAGGAACGCGAGTTCTTCGAGGATGCGGCGGCCGCCGCGGCTGCAGCACTGCGGCTGGTGCCGCAACCGCCCGATGAGATGGTGCGGCGAGCACAACTCGCGCTCGATCTGCAAAGGCTGCTGATTCGTCTGGTGGAAGACCGTCGTCGCGAGCCGCGCGACGACATGATCAGCATTCTCGCCAACAGCCAGCTCGAGGTGGCGAAACGTCCCCTCACGCACGGCGAGTGTCTGTCGGTGCTCAATCAGTTCCTCGTCGCCGGCCACGAAACCACCACCAGCACGTTCGGCTGGGGAATGCTGCTGCTGTGCCGCAACCCCGGCATCGAAGCGCGGCTGCGCGGCAACGCGAAGCTCATCAAGACGTTTGTCGAGGAAGCACTGCGCCTCGAATCGCCCGTTCAGGGATTGCCGCGGCTCGTCACGCGCGACACCGAACTCGGCGGCCGTGCATTGAAGGCGGGCACGCTGATCATGTTGCGTTACGGGGCGGCGAACCGCGACGAACGGCAGTTCGAACGGCCCGACGAAGTGGACATCGAGCGCGAGAAGGCCGGCATGCAGCTGGCGTTCGGCTCCGGCGTGCACCACTGCATCGGCGCCCCGCTCGCGCGGCAGGAACTGAACCTCGGCTTTGCATCGCTGCTCGACAAGCTGTGCGACATCCGGCTTGCACCGGGTTATCCCGAACCCGAAGCCGAACCGAGCTTCATCCTGCGCAACCTTCCCTCGTTGCACATCCAGTTCAATCGCGCGAACTGATTCACACACAGTAGAAAAGTGGAAGTCCAGAAAAACCGGCAAACCTGACTTTTTTCTGTTCCGTGCGCGGACCCTTCGTCTAACATCGACGAAAACACGCCACGGGGAAGGCAGTGAAACGTTCGACGCTGTTCTTTTACGGTCTCACCGACCTGCCCGTTTCGATGTCGTTGTTCCCCGTGCTCGTGTTCATTCCGAAGTTCTACACGAGCGAGATGGGCGTTCCGCTCGCACTCGCTGCCAACGTGATACTCGCCGTGCGCATCTTCGATCTCTCCAACGACCCGCTCATGGGGTGGATCAGCGATCGTACGCACACGCGCTGGGGACGCCGGCGTCCGTGGATCGTAGCGGCCACACCGGTGCTGATGCTCGCCATTTATCAGTTGTTTCTACCGCCGGCCGGCGCCGGCACCGTACATCTCGCGGTCTGGATGCTGGTTCTGTCGATCGGAACCACGATGATGATGATTCCTTACTATTCATGGGCGGCGGAACTATCGACCGACTACAACGAGCGTTCCCGCATCACCGGCTGGCGCTCCATGATGGGCGTGATCGGCAGCCTCATCGCGCAACTGCTCCCAGCGGGCGCATTGCTGATGTTCGGGCTAGGCGGCAGCAAGAACGTACTCGCGGTAGTCGGTGTGGCGATGCTGGTGATCATGCCGATGTGCGTGCTCCTCACCGTTACACAAGTATCGGAAACGAGGAATTACGTGCGCTCCGCACTGCCCTTTCGGCAGGGGCTGCGCCTGATGTGGCAGAACGGACCGTTCAAACGCCTCGTTTTGTCGTTCATGGTCAGCTCCACCGCGTTGTCGATCACGACGCCTCTCTACCTCTTCTTCATCGCGTTCGTTCTGCACGCCGAAGCGCAGGCGATCTTCATGCTGATGTTCTTCTATCTCGCGAACTTCGCAGCGGTGCCTTTCTGGGTGTGGCTGTCGACGAAGATCGGCAAACACCGGGCTTATGTGGGGAGCTTCGCGATGATCGGCGCGGCGCATCCGTTCTACATGCTCCTCGGCGACGGCGACTTCTGGTGGATGCTGCCGATCACGCTGGTCACGGGAATTTCCGCCGGCGGGTTTGCCGCGTTGCCGAACTCGATGAAAGCGGACGTGATCGACCTCGATACGCTGAAAAGCGGCGAGAATCGCGCCGCGATGTTCTTCTCGGTGTGGTCGTTCACGCAGAAGTTCTCGGGCTCGATGGGCGGCTGGCTGGCGCTGACAGGACTCGCGCTGGTCGGCTTCAACGCCGCACCCACGGCAACGAACGGACCGGACGAGCTGTTCGGCCTGCGCGCGCTGTTCGCCGTCGTTCCGTCGCTGTTCTACTTTTCCGCCGCCGCGCTGATGTGGAGTTACCCCATCACGGAACAACGGCACGCGGAGCTGCGGCGCGAACTCGAGGCACAGAGTGTCAGGGCTCCGCTGACCGCATAAAGAGCCACGTGCAAGCTGGTTTGCACGTATGTCCATTTGCCATCTGTATCGATCACATTTGCAGATTGAATTATACAAATGGATCGTGCAGGCCTAGCTTGCACACATGCCGCGGTGGGCGCGGTAAAGGCGAAATGGACAGAACAGGAGAGAACCATGTCGACAGAAGCAAAGTGCCCGTTCACGGGCGGCGAACGTAAACACGCGGTGGCCAACGCGCCGCGCAACGCAGACTGGTGGCCCGATCAACTGAATCTGAAGATCCTGCACCAGCAATCCGCGCTGTCGAATCCGATGGACGAAGACTTCGACTATGCCGAAGCATTCAAAACCCTCGACCTCGATGCGGTGATCAAAGACCTGCACGCGCTGATGACCGATTCGCAGGACTGGTGGCCGGCGGACTTCGGACACTATGGTCCGCTGTTCATCCGCATGGCGTGGCACAGCGCAGGAACTTACCGCGTGGGCGATG
>CAZLDA010000267.1:0-6116 GCA_964557875.1 uncultured Pseudomonadales bacterium
CGTCGCGTTGCCTTGCAGTACGAACGTCGCCACCGGCGGTGCGTCGGGTCGCCCGGAAAGCGCACAACCAGCCAGAGCGATACCTGCCAACAATAGTGAGAAGGCGCGAAGCCACGTGCGGTATCGAGTGGGTGTATTCATGGCTCTCCTGATCATTCCCCCGGACCGCGCTTCTGTTCCGCGCGCCCATACAGCAGCACGCTCGGGTCGCGCTCGATCGATTCGCTGATGCGGCGCAGATTTTCGGAGGCGTCGCGTAGGTCGCGCGTCATTGCAGTGATGTCGGGCAACGTCGAAGCAGTGAAGCGCTGAACATCGGCGCCGCTCGTAGCGGCGGTGCGCTGCAACGTCTTGGACGTGGCATTGATCGTTTCGCCGGCCGCGCGCAACTGTTCTGCCATGGCGGCAAGCGTCTGTGTCGAATGCGAGACGTCGCGCATCAGATCGGGCAGGGCGGTGCTCGCCTGGCGCGCGTTCTTCATGGTCGATTCAACGTCGTTCACGATTTCACCGAGCCGATTGGACTCGCCTGCCAGCGTGCTGGTGATCGACTCGACGTGCGCCAACGTTTTCGCGATGTTGGCGCGATTGTCGTCGTCGAGCATCTCGTTGATCTTTCTGCTCATCGTGATGAGATTGCCGAGCAGGTCTGAAACCACCGAGTCGAGGCGCACCAGCAGCGAAGGCCGGCTCGGTATCACCGGATACGGCTCCCCTTCCGTCATCGTCAGCGGCGGCGACTCGGGTGAGCCGCCGAGCAGGTCGATGGTGGCGAGGCCGGTGAGACCCTGCATCGCAAGCGTCGCCTCGGTGTCCTGCTTGATCGGCACACCGTGCTTCACCTGCAGTAACAACCGCACCCGATTCGGATTGTTGGGGTCGATAGTGATTTCGCGAACCTTGCCGACATTCACGCCGCGATACGTCAATGCTGCGTCGGGACTCAGGCCCGAAACCGATTCGTTCATGTACGTGGTGTAGAAATCGAACTCGCCCGGCGCGCCGCCGGCACTGAGCCACAGCGTGCCCCAGATCAATGCAGAGGTCAGCGCAACGACGAATACGCCGATCCGTATGTAGGTGTTCTTGGTAGTCACCGCTGCACCGCCGCATGTTCGCTGGCGCGTCCGCGCCGGCCGCCGAAAAATTCACGCGCCGCGGCGTTGTCGGATCGCGCCAGTTCTTCCATCGTTCCTTCCACTGCAACGCGTCCGTTCGCCTACAGCGCCACCCGGTCTGCGATCCGCCACAACGAATCCACGTCGTGCGTTACCGTGACGATGGTAAGGCCGAGTGAGTGTTTCAGTTCGAGCACCAGTTCGTCGATCGCGTCGGAGCTGAGCGGATCGAGCCCCGATGTCGGTTCGTCGAGAAACAGCAACTCCGGATCGAGCGCCATCGCACGCGCCAGCGACGCGCGCTTGCGCATGCCGCCGCTCAGTTGGCTCGGATACTTGATTGCCGCGTCGGCATCGAGGCCGACCAGCGAGATTCTGATGTCGGCGATCTGTTCGATGGTCGCTTCGCTCAACCGCGTGTGCTCCCGCAAAGGCACGCCGACATTCTCAAGCACGTTCATGTCGCCAAACAGCCCGCCATTCTGAAACATCACGCCGATGCGCTTGCGCAACGGCAGTGCGCCGGCATCACCGATCTGCGCCACTTCGGTGCCGAACACGCGGATCGAGCCGGCCGTGGGGCGCGACAGCATCGACATCAGCCGCAACAACGTCGACTTGCCGCTGCCGCTGCCGCCCACGATGGCGAGAATTTCTCCACGCGTCACGTCGAGATTCACACCGTTCAGCACACGCTTGTCTGCGAACTGCATTTCGGCGCCGCGCACCGCGACGAGTGTTTGTGTGTTGGCCTGGTCGCTCATCTCAGATGCCGAGATGATTGAAGGCGATCGAGAACGCGGCGTCGATGACGATCACCAGAAAGATCGATTGGACGACGCTGATCGTTGTCTGCCGGCCGACACCTTCTGCGCTGCCCGACACCTGAAAGCCCTGGAAGCAGCCGACCAGCGCGATCAGTACCGCGAACACCGGTGCCTTGCCGATGCCGCTCAGAAACGATTTCACCGACACTGCTTCCGCCAACCGATCGATGAAGCTGTGCGCGCTGAGGCCAAGCAGCGAGTGCGACATCACGATGCCGCCGACCAATCCCATGAGGTCTGCATAGACGGTGAGCAGCGGCAGCGCGATGACCAACGCAATCAACTTCGGCAGCACGAGCAGGTCCTGCGGCGAGATGCCGATGCTGCGCAACGCGTCGACCTCTTCGGTGACCATCATCGTGCCGATCTGCGCCGTATAGGCGGAACCGGTGCGCCCGGCGACGATGATCGCGGTGATCAGCGGCGCGAGTTCGCGCACCATCGACAGCGCAACGATGTCGACGATGAAGATGTTCGCGCCGTAGTCGCGTAACACTGTGCCGCCCTGATAGGCAATCACCACGCCGAGCAGGAATGCCAACAGTCCGACGATCGGCAGTGCATTTACACCGGCGAGCTGCAGCTCAACCGCAATCTGCTTCCAGCGGATCTTGCGCGGATTGAGCACCGAGGTAACCGCGGTGGTCGCGGTTTCGCCGATGAACGCGAAAAAGTCGCCGTAGTTGCGCAGTTGCTCTTCGGACTCGCGGCCGATCTCTTCGAACATGCCGGGCTCGTGCACGTTGACCGGTTGATCGCACGCGGCGCTGTTCGACTCGACGAGTTGAAGAAGGCGCAGGGCGGTTGAGTCCGCGCCATCGATCGACACAGTGTGGCCCGAACGACGCAGGTCGCGCGCGGCGCGACTCAACAGCCACGCACCAACGGTATCCAGTTCAGCGCCGCTGAGATCGAACCGCACATCCCCTGTGGGCCACACGATCGATGCGAGTCGATGTTCGATGCCGTCGAGCCTCTGTGCGGTCCAGCGGCCGGTGCACTTCGCGGTCGATCCGGACACTGCAATGTCGGCCGTTCCCTCTACCATTTCGCCCGCGATCCCGGTGTGGCCTGCAACCTTGCCGATGCAAATGCAGAAGTGCAAGGATGCGCCGCCCGCGCGAGCGCACGTGGGCGCAGTGGTACGATTCCGCATCCGTTCTCGTAGTCGAAGTCGAAAGTGGTGCAGAAGAAATTCGCTGGGCTCGCCGTAACGCTGCTGGCATGCGTCGCCTCGACCGCGATCGCCGCGACGATCAAGAATGGTGTCGTGCCGAAGAATCAGATCGAACGCGTCAAGCCCTATCTCGGCGACTACGAAGGCCAGTGGAACTCGTCGGTGACCGACGACCTCTCCGACGGTATCAGCCGCTACAAACTCGAAAACCCGGTGATGCGTTTGTCGCTCGACGCGCAGAACCAGTTGCGTGTGCAGTTCTTCTTCGACGCCGCTTCGGCACAGTTGAACGACGAACTCGACCTGCTCGGCTTCGGCTGCCATTCGAAGGTGGGCGATCTGCTCGAACTCGATACCGCGAAGCCGCCGAAGGGCTCGCCTACGGAGCCCTATCAGGTGTTCGCCGCGCGTTTCGATTTCGAATGGGGCAACTGCCCCGCGCGCGTGTATGCAGTGCCGTCGAACAATCTCGAATTCGCGCTGCTGGTCGATCCGAACGATCGGCAGTACGTGGTGCAACTGCGTTTGCTCAAACGGGTGCAGGCCGACGGCAAGATCGTCATGGATGAAAAAGGCGTGCAACGCACCGTGAAAGTGCGGCCGAAGCCTGGCGGTTCGCTGTACGACCCGAAAATGGAGTACTGCGTATTGAACGAACTGGGCGAAATCGACAAGTGCTTCGACCGCGAGTCGGAGTTGAAGCAATACATCGTGCCATTCCCGTTTCCGGGTCTTTCAGCGGTGTGGTACACGAAAAAGTCGCCGAATCTGAAAGTGGTGCCCGGCGTGAAGAAGACGTATCACGAAGCGGTGTTCCGCCGGCCGATCGATTCCCCCGCGCCGTGACAGACGACGCTTCCACAAGCCAACTGCCCGGCCGCGGTCACACGGTACTGATCATCGTGGCGCACGCCGACGACGCGGCGCTGTTTTGCGGCGGCACACTGCGCTTGATGGCAGACCGCGGCGCGCGTCTCGTGATGTTGCGCGTCACCGACGATCGCTACGACTCTGTAGCACTGAGCATTGCGGACACGATTGCGACGAACACGACGGAGATGCGGCGCGCGGCGGAAATTCTCGGCATCGACGAGATCATCGAACTCGGTTGGGAGACCGACCGGCTGGGCGACGCGAGCGAAGTCGCGCTGCGCGAACGCTTCATCTATCACGTACGCCGGGTGCGTCCTTACGCGGTGATGTCGTTCGATCCTTACGGCGCGTTTCATGAAGACAATCAGGATCACATCAAGGTGGCACACGCGGTCGACGAGACGTATTGGACCGCGCAATTCGACAAGCACCATCCCGAACATTTCGACGAAGGTCTGACGCCGCACGGCGTTTACGAGCGTTGGTACTTCGCGCGACGCGTCGTGGAAGTGACCACGCCAGTGGACATCTCCTCGACGCTCGATCGGAAGATCGACGCGGCGTTGGCGCACGAGACGATGTTGCGACACTACGTCAATCAGCTGCGCCTGCAGGCGCGCACCGGGGGGCACGAGATTGCCGACCTGGAACGTGCTCAGAACGGCGACCTGCGCACCTTCATGGAACCGTTACTCCGCGGTGGGGCCCGAGCGACAGGTCAACGTCATGGTTTGGCGGCAGCGGAGGAGTTCAGAGTGGTACGGTTCGGTGGTTTGGAGCGCGTCTTCGGAATAGGCAGTAAGAGGTAAGAGAGCATGGGTCAACTGGCCATCACAGGCGGCACGCCCGTTCGCAGTACACCGTACCCGAGCTGGCCTCAGTGGGACGCGACCGAACGACAGCATCTGCTCGAGGTGCTCGAGTCCGGCAAATGGTGGGCGACCGAAGGCACGAAAGTGCCGGAGTTCGAAAGAGCGTGGGCAAAATTCGTGCGCGCGCGACGTTGTGTGGCCGTTACCAACGGTACACACGCGCTCGAAGTGGCATTGCTGGGCCTCGGGGTGGGCGAGGGCGACGAGGTGATCGTCACCGACTACACGTTCTTCGCGTCCGCCTCCGCGGTGGCGTGCGTGAACGCGGTGCCGGTGCTGGTGGATGTGGATTCGAACACGTTCTGCATCGATCCCGCGGCAGTGGAGGCTGCGATCACGCCGCGCACGCGCGCGATCATCGCCGTTCATCTGGCTGGGCATCCCGCAGATCTCGATCGGCTGACGGCCATCTGCGCGCGTCACGGCCTCGTGTTGATCGAAGACTGCGCGCATGCGCACGGCTCCGAATGGAACGGCACTCCGGTGGGTGGCTTTGGTGCGGCGGGTACGTGGTCGTTCCAACAGTCGAAGTTGATGACGGCCGGAGAAGGGGGCGCCATCACGATTCAGGACGTACAGGCGGCGGCGTCGATCCGCTCGTATACCGATTGCGGCCGCCGGCCGGGCGAGTGGTTTTACAGCCACTTCGCGCTGGGCGGCAACTACCGGATGACCGAGTGGCAGGGCGCGGCCTTGCTGGCCCAGCTCGAACGCTTTCCGCAACAGCACCGTACGCGCAACGAGAACGCGCTGTATCTGAATGCCGAACTGTCGAAGCTGCCCGGTGTGATTCCGCAGGCGCGCGATCAACGCACCACCGCACAGGGTTACTACTGCTACGTCGTGCGCATCGACGAAGCGGAGTTCGGCGCAGGACGCGACGCCATAAGGAAAGCGTTGGAGGCCGAGGGTATTCCGATGACGGCCAGTTATCCGACGCTGCACACGCTCGACGCATTCGAAGCAACCGAAGGCTTCGCCCCGCGGCATCGTGACCGTAGCCGCTGGCCGCGCTATCCGGCGCTCGATCTGCCGGTGGCGAGCAGGACCGCGGCGACCACGTTGTGGATCAAGCATCAGGTGCTGATGGGCTCGCGCGACGATGCGGCGTGTCTCGTGGAAGCCCTCGCGAAGATCCGCGCGAACGCGCACGAAGTGCGCGGGTGATGTCGGAACCGATCCGCATAGAGGAACGTTCTGTCGCAGAAGTACTCGCCGGCATCGGCCGATACACGATCTGCGTGAACGA
>CAZLDA010000268.1:0-6070 GCA_964557875.1 uncultured Pseudomonadales bacterium
CTGACGGTAGTGAACAACGCCAATCAGGCCGACAGCAGTTCCACGCAGGTTACCATTCAGCCGCCCGCAGCAGCGGCGGTGACCGCAGCGCTTGCGTTGTTCGAGAGTTCGCTGCAACCGGATTCGGGGGTTGCTTCACCGCCGGTTGGCTTGCCGAACGGCTCGCCAAACGGCTGTCCTTCCGCAACCGCCGATCTGGCGCCGGACGTCGCCGCGGCGCAACGCGGCTTGTGGTTTGCCGCGCGTTCCATCGCGATCGCGAAAGGCATAGATACCGAAGACTCGAGCGCGTTCTTCGACGCGTCGCGCGTGTTGGTGGCGACGAGCGACGCCGCGCCGGCGCAGATCGAATCGTTCGGCTTGACGTTGCTCGGCTCGCTGTCGCAACAGCTCGATCCCGCACTGCGCGACGCAGTTGCGACGCGCCTGTCAGGGGCTGCGATGCTCGACGATCCCGCTGCGCTCTTGAGCGGCAGCATCGAAGTAACGGATGGGAAGGGTGTGGCTATCATGTCGACGCCTGACACCGAAGCCGCAAACGCGGCGGCGATCACCCGGCTGCTCGCGTCGCGTTCGCAATGTGTGGATGGCCTTCAGGCCGTCTCACTCACGAGCGCCGGCTTGCGGCTGATCGCGACGGCGCCGGCCAACGAGTAAGACGAACGAACGAACGGACGCGGCGGCTCAGCCGTTGCGCAGGTAGGGCTGCACGAGCAACTCCACCTGATTGCGCAGCGTCTTCAACGCCAACACCTTCGACGGATTCGGTTCCAGCACGAAGCGCAGGAATGCGGAGTCGGTGATCGCATGCAGCGTGTGCGCCAGAAGTTCCGCGTCCACGTAGGGATCGAGTTCGCCGGTCTCCTGCGCATCGCGCAGCAGCGTGTACAGCATGTTGAAGCCGACGCTCCCCTTGAGCGTCTGTTGCGCGACGTATTCCGGCACGTTCTTGATCACTTCCAGCAGGATCTCGCGCCACAGCGAGCGTTCACGATGTGCCACCAGATCGAAATAGTGCTTGATCACCTTGTGCAGCTTGGCGATCAGACCGTCCGAACTCGCGAGTATCGCGTCGATGCGGGTATCGGCCTTGGTGACGTCCGTGAGCATCGCCTGGACGATCTGCGCCTTGCTCGGAAAATAGTTATACAGCGTCTGATACGACAGATTGGCCGCATCGGCGATCTCGCGCATGGTGGTGTTCTCATAGCCCTTGCGCGCGATCAGTGTGTTGGCGGCCGCGAGAATGTCGGACCTCGCTTGAACCTTCTTTTGCTCGCGGAGCGACATCAAAATTGACACAGTCAAAAAATTGAATGTATAAAACTATGCCCGAGTTCCCCTCTCTGGTAAACGAAGGGGTTCGGTAGACGCGCCTCCGGTGAACAAGCGAAGCGGGTGTGGATATGAAGGGCTGCTCGGTTCTGGTGCTGCTGTTCATCGTGATGTCGACGGCCATGCGCGTCGCCGCGTCCGAGCCCGTGAACGCGCGCGAGCTGATAGCGGGTGTCATCGACCTGACCCGCGGGCGCACGTCGTATGCCGAGTTCTCCATGGTGATTCATCGTCCCGACTGGGAGCGCTCGTCGAAGCTCATTGCCTGGACGCGCGGCCGTGAAGACGCTCTGATCCGCTTCACTGCGCCCGCTAAGGATGCCGGCAACGCGACGCTGAAGCAGGGCGAACAGATGTGGACGTTCACGCCGAAGCTGAACCGCGTCATCCGGCTGCCGTTCAGCATGATGTCGCAGGGATGGGCCGGATCGGACTTCTCATACAACGACCTGTCGCGCACCGACCAGCTGCTGCATCAATACGAACTCACACTGGCGGCTGCAGAGACGCGCGACGGTCATCAGGTGTACACGGTCGACGCGATTCCCCACGACGACGCGCCGGTGGTATGGGGCAAGGAACAGATCGTGCTGCGTGACGACTACGTGCTGCTCGAGCAGACGTATTTCGATCAGGCGATGAAGCCACTGAAGCGGCTGCAGGCGCGCGACATCAAGACGCTCGGCGGACGCACGTTTGCAACGCGAATGCGGATGGTGCCGCTCGACAAAACGGACGAGTGGACCGAAATCGCGTACGACCAGGCACAGTTCGACCTCGCCATCGACGACGGCATGTTCACGGTGTTTGCCCTGCAATCGGGTCGCAGCAAATGAACATCGACGTTGCTTCGCGCGCCCTGCGCGATTCGAACGGCGCGGGCGACGTGGTCGGAAGGCAACGCGGCCCGGCAGGACCGATCGCGTGGCGCAACTTGTGGCGCAACCGGCGCCGCACGTTACTCAGTGCCGGTGCCATCGCGTTTTCTGTGGCACTGCTGTTGTTCGCGATGTCGATGCAGGGCGGCTCCTACGCCACGATGATCGACAACGCGACGCAGCTGCTGCACGGCCACCTGCAATTGCAGCGGGTGGGTTATCTCGACGACCCGCGCATAGAGGATGCGATAGATAACGCTGTCGCGCGCCTGGCAGCGGTGCGGGCGGTATCCGGCGTCGCGGCGGCGACACCTCGCATCGCGGCCTTCGCGCTCGTCTCGGGCAACGACCGCAGCTACGGCGCGCAGCTGCTCGGCGTAGATCCTGCCGGCGAACGTGCTGTCTCGCGGCTTCCAACCATGCTCGCAGAGGGGCGTTACATCGAGAGCGGCGCCGAAGCGTACGCAGGACGAATGCTTGCGCGGAATCTCGGTGTGTCGGTGGGCGACCAGATCGTCGTGCTCGGTACCGCGACCGACGGCGGAGTGGCCGCGCTGGCCGTGACGTTGGTCGGCACGTTCGACTCCGGCGTCGCGGAGCTCGACCGGCAATTGCTCGAGATACCGCTGCCGGTCGTGGCGGAGGCGTTTGCGATGCGCGACGCCGTGCATGCCATCGTCGTTCGCGCCGAATCGGTTGCGCTCGGACCCGGCGTTGCGAGGGCGCTGCGCAAAGACCTGCCGGAGGGAGAGGCGGTGCTCGAATGGCAGACGCTGATACCGGAGCTCGCTCAAGCGATCACGCTCGACCGCGCGTTCGGCGAGATTTTCTTCGGAATACTCGCGGCGGTAGTCACGATCGGAGTGCTCAACAGTTTCTTGATGACCGTATTCGAGCGCACGCGCGAGTTCGGCATGCTGATGGCGATCGGCATGCGCTCACGTTCCATCATGGCGCTCCTGCAGACGGAAGCGCTCCTTCTGTCGAGCCTCGGTTGTGCGATTGGAGTGGCGGTGGGCGTGCCGCTGGTGTTTTGGGTCAGCCGCGTCGGCATTCCGGTGGGAGAGGCGAGCGCGGCGATGCAGGTCTTCCATCTTGCCGACCGTCTCTATCCGGCGTTGAACGCGTCCGACATCGTTCGGCCGGTGGTTCTGCTGATGGTGTGCACGCAGCTCGCAGCACTTCTGCCGGCGCTACGCGTGCGCCGCCTTCAACCAGTGGAGGCGTTGCGTGCCGAGTAACGTCGGGCCCGCGACGAGTGTCGATCGCGCGCTGCCGCGCGTAATGCGAGCTGCGGGGATCGGGCTCAACGTCGCCATCGCGTGGCGCAACTTGTGGCGCAACCGGCTGCGCACCGCGCTCACCGTCGGCGGCATCGCCTTTGCGGTGTTGCTGATCGTAGCTGCGTATTCGCTTCAGGGCGGTGCTATGGACGCGATGGCCGACAACGCGACGCGACTGCTCAGTGGGCATCTGCAGATTCAGAACGCTGCTTTCGCCGAAGATCCGTCGATGCGCAAGGTCGTGCCCGACGCGGCTGCTACGGCCCGTACGCTGCGAGGAGTGCCCGGCGTCACCGCTGTTGCCGAGCGCGCTATGGCGTTTGCGCTGGTATCGGTGGGTGACCTCAGCTACGGGGCGCAGGTGATGGGTATCGATCCCGAGAGGGAACCATCGGTCTCGTCGCTCGCCGACAGAGTGGTCGAGGGGCGATACATCGAGGAGCCGGACGACGCGCTGATGGGTTCCGTGATGGCGCAGAACCTCGGCATCGGCGTAAACGATGAGTTCATCGTGCTCGGCAGCCGGCTCGACGGCAGTGTGGCCGCGCTGTCGCTGCGCGTTTCGGGCATTGTTGATTCAGGGTCGGCAGAACTCGATCGCGCGCTGGTGCAGGTTCAGCTGGCTGCGTTTCAGGACGAGTTCGGTCTGGGCGACCAGGTGCACGTGGTAGTGGCGCGCGTGAACGACTTCGAGCGTGTCGATGCGTTGCTGCCGCGGGTAGAAGCGGCAGTGGCGCCCCTGGGAACCGGTGTCGTGGCGCTGCCGTGGCAGCGGTTGATGCCCGAGGTCGCACAGACGATGCAACTCAAGCGCGCAAGCAGTCTCGTGATGTTGTCGCTGATCGCGCTGCTGGTGACGTTCAGCGTATTCAACAGCTTCATGATGACGGTGTTCGAACGCACACGGGAGTTCGGCATGCTGCTGGCCATCGGCATGCGGCCGGCGGGAATCATCGGTGTGTTGCAGATCGAAGCATGCTGGCTCGCGCTGCTCGGTGTGTGTGTGGGCCTTGCGCTTGGCGTCGGCGTAGTGAGCGCGATACAGCACGTTGGCATTCCGCTTGGACAGATGGCGGGCGAGATTGCGCAGCGCTATCAGTTGCCCGATCGGATCTACCCGTCGCTGAACGTCGGCGCACTGGTGCTGGCGCCGTTGCTGATGCTGATCGCAACGCAGATTGCGGCTCTGATTCCGGCGCTGCGCATCCGTAAGTTGGCACCAGTAGATGCGTTGCGCGTAGGAGCCTGAACGATGCCGTTGAAACTGCTCCTGCAGTTGAGCTGGCGCAATCTCTGGCGGCACCGACGCCGCAATCTGATTCTGTTCACCGCAATCCTGGTCGCGATTGCCGCGTGCGTGCTGCTCGGCAGCCTGATCCGCGGCATGCAGGTCGACATGATGAAAGACGCGGTCGAGAACCTCTCGGGCAACCTCAAGGTGCTTGCGCCGGGATATCGCGAGGATCCGTCGATAGAGAAGGCGTTCGCCTTGCGCGACGGCTATCGCCCCGACATACCCGACGACGAATTGGTGGGCTGGACGCAACGCGTGCGGGTTCCGGCAGTGGTGACCTCTGAACGCGAGACGCGCGGTATTTCGCTGGTGGGCATCGATCCGCAAGCGGAACAGGCCATATCGTTCCTCGCGCAGGTCACCATTCGCGGCGAAGGGCTGGCCGACGACAACGACGACCACATCCTGCTCGGCGCGGAACTTGCCGCGCGCCTCGATACGGACGTTGGGCGACGGGTGGTGATCATGACGCAAGGAGCGGACGGTCGTAACCGAGAAGCCGGCTTCCGTGTTGCCGGGTTGTACGATGCTCCGGGCACCGTGCTCGAGAAGATGTACGCATTCACGGGCCTGCATCCTCTGCAGAAGCTGCTGGGCACCCACTCCATCACCGAAGTCTCGATACGGCTGCGCGACGATCGCTTCAGCGCCGCCGCGAACAACTCGCTGACGAAGGAGATGAGTGGCCTCGAGGTGCTGAACTGGCGTCAGGTCGATCCGCAAGCCGCTGCGTTTTACGACATCGCCGACGTCGGCATCACCATCTGGTACGTGATTCTGCTGCTTGCACTTGCGTTCGGGCTGATCAATTCGTTGATCACCGCGGTGCTCGAGCGCGTGCGCGAGTTCGGCATGTTGCGTGCGCTCGGCATGCGACCGCGCGCGGTGGTGGTGCAGGTGGTGATCGAATCGGTGCTGATCGTCGGTTTTGCGCTTGCGGGCGGGATCGCAGTGGGTATCGCGCTGGTCGGCTTCTTCGCAGAGGGAATCGATCTGTCGAACTATGCCGCCGGCGCCGAATTGGCGGGCATGAGAAGCAGGCTGGTGCCGCATCTTGTTGCGCGCGACGTTTTGCTGTTGAGCGGGCTCGCCATTGCGCTGGCCGTTCTCGCGAGCGCATACCCGGCGTGGCGCGCGGTGCGCATCAAGCCGCTCGATGCCCTGAGGAGATGAGTGCGAGGAGATGAACGATGAGCAATGAAACGCCGGTGGTGATGTGTCGTAACGTGGCGCGCGTTTACGACACAGACACGATTCCGGTGAATGCGCTCCGTGGCGTC
>CAZLDA010000269.1:0-6063 GCA_964557875.1 uncultured Pseudomonadales bacterium
GGCTTGTGTTTGGTCGTGTTCGGAGATTGAGGTGCGCCGGGGCACGGCGCGGGCGAAAGCTTACACGTTCTTCGCAAGCTAAACCTCTTCTGCGGCGGCTTTTGTAGCGGCTTCTGCGGCGGCATTTGCGGCGGAAGGAAGCGCACCGAACGGCCTGCTCGCAATGAGAACGTATCCGGCGATCGATGATGCAACGATCAGCGTCATTACGATCATCGCGGTGTGATATCCCGAAGCGCGGATCATCGCGCCGGCCAGGATCGGCCCGAGCACACCGCCCACCATCACGGTGCCGGGTACCAGCGAAGACAAACGACCGGTGCTGTCGCGACCCGCAACCAGTCCGATCACGAACGGAATGAAGAAGTTCCAGCTGCAGTTGAACACGAACACGGCGAGATAGAACTGTACCGTGCCGCTCACGAACGTGAGCATCGCGAACGATGCGACCAGCACGAGTCCGGCGAGCGTCTGCGGCCATATTCGTTTCGTGCGGCCGGCAAATACCGCCGCTCCCAACGAACCGATTACGCCGACGAACAATCCGACCGCGATTGCATTGCTGGCGGCGGCGCGTTCGATACCCGCGTGTACCGCAACGCGCTCGAGAAATGCCCATACGCCGATGCCGCCGACGTAGAACACCATGATGGCGAACAGCGCGAGCCATGCGGACTGCGGCGCGTCGCGTAAACGCACCGGTGTTTCCTCGGCGTGCGCCGCCCGGATCGCATGCATCGGCAGTTTCAATGCCAGCGGCACAGCAATCACGCTGGCGCACGCGAGACCTGCAACGTAACCACCGAGGCCGAGCGTGGCGGCCGGCATGCAGGCGAGGAACGTTCCTGCAAAAACGACATCCGTGGTGATCTTCAGGCTGTAAGCGCGGGTCGGATTCGGCAGCGACGCGATGACGGTGAGGCAGAGACTCGCGATGACCGCGTTCGATCCGCCGGCCAGCGCCTGCGCCAGGAACAACGTGGCCTTGCCGGGTGCGAACCGCAAACCCACCAGGCCGAGCGCCACAGTGCCGAGCGCGATGGCAATCGCATAGCGACAATCGACGCGCGCGATCCATTGCGGGGCGCTCAACGAGATCAGCAATCCGGTCAACGTGCCGGTCGCAATCAGAAATCCCACCTCGACCTCGTCGAGCGTGTGGAAATCCGAGAGCAGTCCCGCCATCACGGGCAGCACGTTACCGGGCATCGCAGCGATGCTCGCAATGACGATGGCTGCCACAGCAAAGATCGGCATGGACTGTCAAGCCGGTGGGTGGGGCTCGAGGGCACGCGGACGGTGCAGCGTTCGATTCACGCTGTCAACGGAAGGCCATTGGCGAATCGACAACGAGCCGTTCGAGGCGAGCTGCCGGACAATCGCATAAACCACTTAACAAGTGCGCACGTCACCAGCGATAATCTGTTGGGTGAGGCGGTCCCGCCTCATGGGGAGAAAGTAGATCTCATAAAGGAGCGTTTAGGCATGCGTGGCTTACGAATAGCTTTGGGGTTGATCGGCGTGTTCGGACTGGCGGCGAATGCCGCAGCAGAGTCCAGCTTCTACGTCGGCGGCGGAGTCGGTCTATACAATGCTCAGGTCGAGAATCCGGTGAGCGTCGCACAGGCAACCAGCGTAGGGGTCAGCTGCACCGTAGCGGGCCAGCCCGGTTTGAATCCGTGCTCGCGCAACTTCCAGGACAGCGCCGCCACCTGGGTCGTATTCGGCGGCTGGCAATTAGTGGACTGGCTCGCGTTCCAAGTAGACTACGACTGGTACAGCAAATCCCAGAGTCAGATTCCCATCAACAGCAGCCGTAACTTCGCGGTCAGCGGCGATGCAGTGGAAGTGTCTGTGAAGCCGTCGTTGCCGCTCGGTGAGCACTTCGAGCTCTACGCGCGCCTCGGCTGGAACTGGTACAACATCGATGGCAAGTACCAGTACGTCAAAGGTGGCAGCGACAGCGACGACGCGGCTATGGCCGCCGGCGGCGTTGCCTTCAAATTCACGCCGGAATTCAGCATTCAGGCCGAGTACGAATACGTCGACGTCGACAGCGGTGCTCTCGACGCTGCAACGATTCGCGCGGTCTACCACTTCAAGCGCTGAGATCCCTCTTCGGGTGTGGGTCGGGTGTGGCAACCGCCGCACTCGACACGCTCAAGTCGTTAGCGGGCAGCGAACACCTCGTGCATGAGCGCGCTGGTATGTTCACCTGCTGCGCACCAGCCACCGCATTTCGGAGCTCCGTCGAATGCGAGCAGTGGGGCATGTCGTTGATACATGCCCCACTCGCTCGACTCCGCGTCGACGACGAGTTCCGCTGAAGCGATACGATCTGCCGGTAGACCCGCGTCCGCACGCGCGCACGCGAAGCCTCGGGCGCGCAACTCCGTTACCCATCGATCGGCTGCCAGACACGCGAACCGATCCGTTCGACCCGCTTCCCTCCTCCCACTGAGTTCGGCCAGAGCGGCATCGAAGCCGTCCGCGTCATCGGCAGAAACCGCCACGAATATCCATCCGTCTGCGCACTCATAGAGACGACACAGATCCGACAAACCGAAACCGGCGGCGTCGGGATATACGCGTGGCGGCTTGCCGGGATAGTCGAAGAAGTCGTCGAAGTTGGCATAGGCATTCGCACCGAACATGTCGACATAGACGGCCTGCCCGACGCCGCACCGCGCAAGCGCTGCCAGGCCGAGCGTCGCGGCATTGGCGACCACCAGCGATGTGTTGGGGTCGGGATTCAATTCGTTCGCGCGGGAGATCCGCCGTGCCGCTTCGCGCAACGCCGCGCCACTCAATAGCTGTTCGGGCAACGTCCCACCCAACTGCGCGACGACACCGCCCAACGCAGCGCCCGGGATCGGATGTGTGCTTGGCCGCAATGCGCCCGGCCCTTTCGGCCCATAACCGTTCACCGACACGTATACGAGTTTCGGGTTGATGGCGCGTGCATCAGCGTACCCGATGCCCAGCCGCTCCGGCACACCCACGCGATAGTTGTGGATCAACACATCGGCGCGCGCGATCAACGCACGCGCGACACGCTGACCCTCGGCCGATTTCAGGTCGACGCAGATGCTCTCCTTCCCGGAATTGACGCGCGCCGCGCCGAGCCCGCCCATCATCGCCCTGAACGGATCGCCTTCGAGCGGTTCCACCTTGATCACGCGCGCGCCGAGGTCTGCGAGCATCGACGCACCGAGCGGCGCTGCGATGATGGTAGCGAACTCGACCACCGTCACCCCTTCAAGTGGTCGTTGGAACACCTGCGCACTCTGCACAGGCACATCGAGCCTGCGTTGCATGGCAATGCTCAGATCCATTTCGCCTACAGACGGGATGGCGGTACCGACGGCGCCGGGCGTTGCGTCGAGCCTTGCAACCAGACCCAGCTGGCGTCCCAAGGGCGTTTCGACGACGTGACCGTTGTCGATCAGGTCGGGATCATCCAGCGCTTGCTGCGTCGTTTGATACTGATGCGCCACAATTCCGCCGTCGGCGACGAACAGCGCCATCCACTCCGCCGCGGTGCGCGTTTGCATGTGGGCCAGCAGGCGATCGCGAAACGCTTCACGCGCGGCATCGGGCCACAATGCAGGCTGATTGCCCAGCTCGCCGAGCACGTCATCGAGCCCCACGCATTGCAGAAACCGTTCGAGCAGGTGCGGCAACAGATTGCCGAGTTGCAGCCATCGTCCGTCGGCGCACTGCACGGGGTGATAGTTGATCGTCGGCATCAGCGTGAGCGGATCGCCGCCGAGCGGCGGTAGTTCGAGGCCACGCTGCTGCAGTTGCGGCACGAACAATCCGCCCATTTCGAACGGCAGCAGTCCACGCGCCAGATCCGTTTCGTATCGGCCGCCGCGACCGGTGCGCTCGCGCGCGAACAGACCTGCAACGATGCCGGAGCACGCCGCTTGTGCGACGGCGTGCGTCGCAACGCGCACCGCGCTATAGACCGGTCCATCGCGCTCGGCCACGCCGCGAAAGCCCATCATCCGGCCGAGACGCGCTGCGATGACGTCTTCCTCGAGCGGCAGGCCGTCAAAGCGCGTGATGGCGCCATACACCAGGTCGGGACGGTTGCGACACAGGCGCCTTGCATCGAGCGCGCGATCGGTGAGCACCGCATCGGCGGTGGACACGATCAGTTCGTGCAACGTCGGGTCGTCGCAAACGACGCTGCGCTTACCGCGCAACCAGACGCGCGCGTGCGGTTCGGAACGCGCCGCATCGCCGTCGGGCGTTTCCACTTTGATCACTTCGGCGCCGAAGTCGGCCAGCATCATCGTGGCGAGTCCACCGATGGGACCCGACGTGACATCGACGACGCGCAGATTCTGTAGGGGTTTCAAGCCTTGCCTCCCAGTGCGATTCTAAGGTCCGCGCCCTCTTTTGGAGGGAAGGATCACGGGATCACACATGCAATTCGCGATCAACAGGCTCGACATGTCGAGCGTCGACGCATTCGCACTCTCTGCGGCGAAAGCGGAATCGTTGGGTTGGGATTACGGTCTGATCCCCTGCTCGCCGCTGCTCGTGCGCGATCCGTACGTGATGCTCGCATTCGCTGCCGGCGCGACGCAGCGCATCGTGCTCGGCACGCTGCTCGACACACCGGTGATGCGTCACCCAGCCGCACTCGCGTCGTCGATTGCCACTGTGGCCGAACTCGCGCCGGGACGCACGCTGCTCGGTCTCGGCGTTGGTGACACGGCGGTTCGGTTGAACGGTTTGTCGCCGGCGCGCGTCGATACGCTGCAGCGGGCGCTGCTGCAAACGCGCGCGTTGCTCGCCGGTGACGCGGTGGAGGTCGGCGCCGCGAGACCCGCACGCCTTCGTCACGCACAACCTGTGCCGGTGTGGATTGCCGCGCAAGGTCCACGCACGCTGCATATGGCCGGCGCACATGCAGATGGCGTTTTCATCCGTGTAGGAACGGATGCGCGCAACATCGAGGCCGCCTACCAACAGGTCGTTCAAGGGGCAAACTCGGTCGGAAGAAATCCGAAAGACGTGAAAATCGGCGCAATCTTTCACGTTGCGGTCGACGCCGATGCGGCGCGCAGCGCGACGATCGCCAAGGCGATCGCTGCCGGGTACTACGAGTACTCACCGTTCCTGTTCGACAACGTCGGACTGCAGTGGAACGGCACGAATGTGCACGAACTGAAACGCGAGGTCTTTCCCGACTTCCATCACGCGCGCGATCTGCTCGGGGCAGGCACGGCCGTCGACTTCCTGCCGCAAGCGGCAATGGATGCCTTCGCGCTGTACGGGAGTTTCGCCGACATCTCGCGCCAGCTCGAACGCGCTCTGGATGTCGACGTGCCGATCGACATCGTATTGCCGCATCCGATGCTGGCCCCCGACAACTCGCTCGACTATCTCGCAGAGTTCGCGCGCCAGGTGATACGGCCCTGGCGGCAACATCCAAACCATCGATAAACCGGAGAACAGCATGGGAAGGCTCGACGGAAAAGTGTGCTTGATCACGGGCGCAGCGCGCGGCCAGGGCGCCGAAGAAGCGCGCATGTTCAGTAAGGAAGGAGCCACCGTCTGGCTGACCGACGTTCTCGACGACGTTGGCGAAACAACGGCGAAGTCGATCAACGCCACGTATCGACACCTCGACGTACGCAGCGAAAGCGGCTGGTCGGAACTGGTGGCCGAAATTCTGCAGCGTGACGGCCGCATCGACGTGCTCGTCAACAACGCGGGCATCTTCCGCTCGAACCGCATGCGCGATACGTCGCTTGAGGAATTCAACCTGGTGATGGACGTGAACTGCGTGGGGGTGTTCCTCGGCATGCGCGCCGTGGCGACGTCGATGCGTGAAGCGGGCAGCGGCAGCATCGTGAACATCTCGTCTCTCGCCGGCATGCAATCCGCGGCCGGCGCGTTCGCGTACGGCACATCGAAGTGGGCGGTGCGCGGCATGACGAAGAGCGCGGCCATCGAACTCGCGCGGCGCGGCGTGCGCGTCAACTCGATCCATCCCGGCCTCATCGAGACCGACATGCTCGGTCAACTCCCCACCGACCTCGACCG
>CAZLDA010000270.1:0-2581 GCA_964557875.1 uncultured Pseudomonadales bacterium
ACCAGTCCGTCGACGAACTTCATGACGTAGAAAGGTGCACCATTGACCCCGGCATCGCTGCACAACCCATACGCCGGCGCAACGGGTACTTCGGTTTTCGCCAACGCCGCGATGATCCTGTGCTCGCGTCCCATGTCATGTGCGCTTTCGAGCACGTGCCCGAGCGGCGGACGACGCAGTACGTAGGCGTGCGACGCCGCGTCTTCGCATCGATAGGTGAGGTTCGAGTGGCCGCCGGTGATCAATGTGAACTTCACCGGCGATTCGAGTGCAGGCACGTGCGCGCGTAGCCACTGCGTCACGCCATCGGCGTTGATTCCTTCCACCATGTTGCCCCCAACCTCGGTTTCGCAAACGAGCTGCGTATAATAGCGGCTTTTCGTCAGCGGTTTGTCCATGGCAGAGCGCGTCACAGTCGGCGCCAGCGGCACTCGACAGGTGGCGCGCAGCGGCGATCTACACGCGACGCGCAGCGGCGCTCTTCACGCGGCACCAGTCATCGGCACATCCATTGGCATTGGCATTGGCGAATCACGGTTCGCGATCGGAACGTAGTCGATGAAGAGAGTGTTCCTCGCGATGCTCGCCACGGAAACGAACA
This sequence comes from uncultured Pseudomonadales bacterium, assembly GCA_964557875.1. Taxonomy (GTDB): domain Bacteria; phylum Pseudomonadota; class Gammaproteobacteria; order Pseudomonadales; family Azotimanducaceae; genus DATJGR01. Next base: position 602 of record CAZLDA010000270.1, read on the forward strand.
CGTTTTCGCCGTTGCCCACCGGCTGGAACAACTGGCGCGACACGCTGCTTCGGCGACGCCTCGAGCACGATCCCACCATCTCGCGCCGCCAGACCGTTTACGGCCCGTTGTTCCGTCGTCTCGACGCGCGTGGCTGGACTCTCGTGCCGGGTCTGCAGGCGTTTGCCGTGCCGGCCGGAACGACGCCACGCGTCGTGTATGAGGCGCTCCGCGACGAATTGCTCGACGACCTCGAGGCATCGATGCCGCTCGACGCCGTCATGCTGTTTCTGCACGGCGCAATGGTGGCCGAGGGCTATGACGACTGCGAAGGTGACATTCTCACGCGAGTTCGTGCGCGCGTCGGCCAGAACATTCCGATCGGCGCCGAGCTCGATCTTCACTGTCACGTCACGCCAACGATGCTCGAAAGCGCCGACGTACTGGTCGGCTACAAACACTACCCGCACACGGATACGTACGAGCGCCTGCTCGACCTGTTCGAGATCATCGCCGATACCGCGGACGGAAAAGTCCGACCAACGATGGCAACCGCAGCGTGCAAGATGATCGGCATGTATCACACCACACGCGAACCGATGTCCGCGTTCGTCGATCGCATGTACGCACTCGAACGCGAACCCGGCGTACTGAACGTGTGGCTTGCGCACGGCTTTCCCTATGGCGACGTGCCAAGCATCGGCGCACATGTGGTGGTGGCAACGGATAACGATCCGGCCAGGGCGCGTGAATTGGCACGTTCGTTGCGCGATCAGTTCTTCGACATGCGCCACGCCGTGGGCGCGGACTATCAAACCGTCGACGCGGCCATCGACCTCGCAATTGCAGACGGACGATCGCCGATCACAATTGCAGACACCGCAGACAACACCGGCGGCGGTGCACCGGGCGACTCCACATTTTTCTTGCGCGCAGTGCTCGACCGGCGCATCGGAAACGTTGCACTCGGCCCGCTGTACGATCCGATTGCCGTATCGATCTGCCAGGACGGCGGCGTCGGGGCGCGACTGCGACTGCGCGTCGGCGGCAAACTCGGTCCGGAATCCGGCAACCCTGTCGATGTCGACTGCACGGTCATCGGTTTGTCGAATCGGGTCGTTCAAACGCTCAACGGAGGCCCATCCAGCCTCGGTGCTTGTGCGGCCATCCGGATCGCTGTGGAGGACGACACATCGGGCGCCGGTATCGAAGTCATGTTGACCGAGCGCCGGGTTCAAGCCGGCTCACCGGAGTTGTTCAGCGGTGCCGGCATAGATCCGCTGACGAAGCGCCTCATCATCGTCAAATCGATGCAGCACTTTCACGCCGGCTTCGCGCCGATCAGCGCACGCGTCATCTACACCGGCGATCACGGCGCGCTCGCGGCCGACGTGCGCAACATTCCATACCGCCGCGTGAACACGGGCGAGTTCTGGCCGTTCAATTCGTCACCGAAGTTTCCCGACTGACAATGCGACCATCGCTACTCGTCTCGCGCTGCATCGTGATTGCCGCATTGGCGTCGATCAGCAGTGCGCATGCCGACGGGCCGCAAAACGACGACATAGGCGTGTTGACGACGCCGGACAACGGCGAAGTAACGATGCCGTTCGCGAATCTCACGTACACCGGCGTCGGACGTTTCGTATGGAACGACGGGCGCAGCTACGCCGGCGATTTCGTCGACGGGCAACCTCAAGGTCGCGGCATCGAACAGGCGCCCGACGGCAGTCGTTACGACGGTGAGTGGCGCGACGGCCTGCGCAGCGGGTCGGGTTCGATGACGTTGCCCGACGGCAGCCGCTACGACGGACAGTTCCAAGACGGCGTGCGCAGCGGCGAGGGTCTGTTCCAGAGTGCCGGAGGGCGCTATGAGGGCGGTTGGGCGGACGATGTGCCACAAGGCGAAGGGCGATTCGATTACATCGACGGTGCGAGTTACGACGGACAATGGTTCTCCGGTCGTCGCAATGGTTTCGGCATCTATCGCCGCACCGATGG
>CAZLDA010000270.1:2591-4918 GCA_964557875.1 uncultured Pseudomonadales bacterium
GACGACATGCCCGACGGATACGGTCGACTCGTCGAATCGGACGGCTACACCTACGAAGGTGCGTGGAACAAGGGCCAACGAGTCGGCTATGGCGCTATGCAGATCGGTGGCACGTTCGGCTACGAAGGAACGTGGGTGGCGAACATGCGCCAGGGTTTCGGGCGCGAAGTGCGGCCCGATGGCGGCGAATACACAGGTGAGTGGCACGCGGATCAACGTGCGGGTATCGGCACGCTTCGCATGCCGAACGGCGCGTTCCACGACGGCCTCTGGAAAGACAATTCGCCGGTTGGTGAAGGTACCCGCGTTTCCGCGGAAGGCATCAAGTTCGTCGGTGCGTGGGATGGCGACTTCCTTACGAGCGGTCGCCTCGAACTGGGCGGTGGCCAGTACTACGACGGAAAGTTGTACGACTCGCAGCGTAAGGTCGTAGACCCCGCGTACCTGGCCTGGCTCGAGCGCGTGGCAGATCAGGGCAATCTCGAGGCGGCGCTATTGCTCGGCCAGGCATATCGGTTCTTTCTGAGCCCGGCGCCCGATCGTGAAACGGCGATCCGCTGGTACAACGCTGCGGCCGACGGCGGGCTCGCCGAAGCACAGTACCAACTCGCCGAGATCCTTTTCGAGGAAGCCGCAACACGTCCGCGCGGTTTACAGCTGCTCATGGCAGCCGCCGAGAAGGGTCACGGAGCCGCGAACACCCGGCTCGGCGTGTTCTTTCAGCTTGGCACGTACGTAGCGAAGGACCACGCGCGTGCGCAACGTTTCTACGAAGTGGCAACGGCGCAGGGCGATCTCACTGCGCGCAACAATCTGGCTTGGCTGCTCGCAACGAGTCCGAGCGCGAAGCTGCGCGACGGCAGTCGCGCGGTAACGCTTGCCCAGCCGCTTGCGGTCTTATACGACAGCTGGGGCTATCTCGATACGCTCGCCGCCGCACAGGCCGAAGCGGGCGACTTCGCGGCGGCATCGAAAACCGAAAAGAAAGCCCTGGCGCAGGCGGAGTCCGACGGCGGTGCGGAAGCGTTGCGCGACCTGCAACACCGACTGACACTATTCGAGCACGACGAACCCTACCGCGAACCCTGAGGGAGCAGCGAGTGACACAAACCCAAGACAGCGTGCCCCAAGATAGCGTGCCCCAGGGCAGCGTGCAGTGGCCGTTCACACCGAGCGCGCGCAACATCGAAATCGTCGGGGCGGGCGGTGCGTACCTGATTCAAGCCGATGGTTCGCGTCTGCTCGACGCAGCCGGCGGCGCAATCGTGGTGAACGTCGGCCACGGGCGCGCGAGCGTTGCTCAGGCCGTGTACGACGCGACAAAAACTACGACGTACGTAGTGCCGCCATGGCTCACCACCGAGCGCCGCAAGCTGATCGAGCGACTGCGTGCCGATTGGTTACCGCCAAGCTTCGATCACATCCATCTGACGTGCGGCGGTTCCGAAGGCGTCGAAACGGCGATGAAGATCGCCATCCAGTCACAAGCCGCGCGCGGCGAACCAACACGCACCAAGATCATCGGGCGCTCGGTTTCGTATCACGGCACCACACTCGCAACCACCGCGGTCGGTGGGCACACCGCTCGCAAGAAAGGTCTCGCGCACGTGCTCGAAACGTATCCGGTGGTTGCGACGCCGTATCCGTTGCGTTGCCCGCTCGGCCCGCATCATCCGGGCGCAGGACGCTACTACGTCGATGCCCTCGCGAAGGTCATCGAAGACGAAGGCCCCGAAACCATCGCAGCGTTCCTCGCCGAACCGATCAACGGTTCCAGCGGTGGAGCGATCATTCCGCCCGACGACTATTGGAAGGCCGTTCGCGCACTGTGCGACAAGCACAGAATTCTGCTGATCATGGACGAGGTGATGACCGGGTTCGGCCGCACCGGCGTGCCGTTCGCGTTTCAACACTGGGGCATCGAGCCGGACATCTTCGTCTCCGGCAAAGGACTGGCCGGCGGATATGCGCCGATCACCGGAGTGTTCGCAACGTCCGCCGTCGCCGATCCGATTGCCGCGGCGGGCATGAACGTGATGTTCCATACGTTCGGCGCGCATCCGGCGGCGTGTGCCGCAGCGAACGAAGTGCTGCGTCTGCTCGGCGAAGAGAACCTGCTGCAACGCTGCGCCATTGCAGGCGAAGTGCTGCAGCGCCGATTGAAAGATGTATTCGGCAATCATCCGAACGTCGCCGAAGTGCGCGGTCGCGGCTTGCTGCAGGCGATCGAAATCGTCAGGAACCGTACCACGCTCGAACCGTTCGACATCTCGGCCAACATCACCAACCGCGTCCTCCGCGCGAAGATTTCGTGACGAAACCAGAGC
>CAZLDA010000270.1:4928-6061 GCA_964557875.1 uncultured Pseudomonadales bacterium
GCGATGCGGCGCGGCGTCTTCTTCTACGCCGGTGGCACCGGCGACGTGCGCGACATCGTCTGCATGGGGCCGCCGTTCATCATCGGCGACGCCGAAATCGAACAGATGGTGCGCACGTTGTCGGAGAGCCTCGACGAGGTGCTGAGGTGAAACCGGACTGATGGCGCACGCGGCCGCCACACAAACCCCTCCGACATCGCCGGTCGCACGCCGCAGTTCGCGTCGCCTCGGCGCCGTCATGTTGCTGATCGTCGTGTTACTGATCGGCGCGTTCTTCGCGTGGAAGGAGTTACTTCAGCCGCGGCTGTTCGCAAAGCGCTTCGGCGTTGTCGTCGAGCACGAGTTGTATCGCAGCGGCCGCATTCATCCTTCGCTGTTGCCGAAAGTTCTCGACCGATACGGCATCGACGACGTCGTCACGCTGACGTCGAACTCGCCGAAGTACCGGCAGCTCGAGCAGCAGCTCACTTCTGAACGCGGCATTCGCCTGCAGCGATTTCCGCTGAAGGGCGACGGTACCGGCGATCCAGCGCTGGTGGTCGATGCACTCGTCGCAATCCACGAAGGCACCGGCCGCGGCGATCAGGTACTGGTGCAATGCGCAGCGGGCAGCGAGCGCACCGGGGGGGTGATCTATCTGTACCGAACGCTGGTGCTGGGTGACTCGCCTGATGACGCCTATGCCGAGTTGCTTCGATACGGACACCAGCCAGGTCGCAACCCGAAGCTCGAAGCATTCCTGAACGAGAACATGGCGTACTTTGCCGCACAACTGGCGGCCCGAGGAATCGTTCGCCCGGACGGCACACCACTGCCGCGCCTTCCAGAACCGCCTCACTCCTGATGCCTGACATCGCGCGCGGCTCGACGTGGCCATGGACGCTCGCCGCACTCAACGGTCTCGCCGCAACGGCCGCACATCTGTGGCTCGCGGACCAATGGCAACCCACCGCCATCGGTCTGTTCGAAATCGCGGCGATGCTCGCGCACTTCACTGCACTCGCGATGTTGCTCGCGACCATCCCATGGCTGCTGACGCGCTTCGGCGTTCGCCGCTCCATCTCCATGACTGTGGCAACGTTGATATTCGGCACGCTGCTGCTGGTGGTCATCGTCAACGCGATGGTCTACGC
>CAZLDA010000271.1:0-6061 GCA_964557875.1 uncultured Pseudomonadales bacterium
GCGTTGCACAGCGCGAGCAGGGTGGCGAGCACCAACGGATTCATGCCCGTCTTCCGATAGACCGGCAGCATGGCGGTGACCACGATCAACGCGGTGGTGGTGCCGTCGCCGTCGAGCGAAACCACCATCGCGAGCAGCGCCGTGCCGATGCTGATGCGCATCGGATCGTCGCCGACGGTGGCGATCACGCGGCGCACCAGCGGATCGAACAGACCCGCGTCCATCACCGTGGCGAAATAGAGCACCGCGAACGCCAGCATCAGGGCGGTGGGGGCTACCTGCAGCACACCCTCGACCATCATCTTGCCGATGCTGGGGCCCGCGCCGGCGAGCAAGCCGAATGCGACCGGCACGAGAATCAGCGCGGCTACCGCAGACATCCGCTTCGTCATGATGAGCGTCATGAACGTGACGACCATCGCGAGGCCGAGCAGCGCGGGATTCAGCAGTGTCGCAGCGTCCAATATGATGCCGTTCTCGAGTTCGTGAATGGGTGAGGTAGTGATGTGGGGAGCGGAGCGGTGGCGATATCGTACAGAGACCAATGCCGTTCTACAGCGTGCATGACGCAGAATCTCACCGGCTTCAACTCGACACGGACACCTGCAAATGCCTGATGCGCTCGTGAAGATCCTCGTCCCAACGGGTTCGCTCGGCGCCGGCGCACGCGAAGAAGAAATTCGCTACGGCATTGCACAGGGAGCACAGGCGATTGCCACGGACGCAGGGTCGACCGACAGCGGCGCGGCTTATCTCGCGTTGGGGATGTCCAAGAACAATCGCGGTTCCGTGAAGCGCGACCTCACTCTGCTGATGAAAGCGGGTGCCGAGGCCGGCATTCCCTTGATCGTCGGCAGTTGTGGACAGGCCGGCGGCGACCTGAACGTCGACTGGACGCGCGACATCGTGCTCGAGGTTGCTGCCGAGCTCGGCATCCAGCCGATGATCGCTCTGCTGTATTGCGAGCAGAGCAAGAGCGTGGTCAAAGCCGAGAACGCCGCCGGCAGAGTGCGCCCGTTGGCGCCGCACGGAGCGTTGAGCGATGCGGCGATCGACGCGTGTGACCACATCGTCGCGGTGATGGGTCCGGAACCTTACGTTGCCGCACTACAGGCCGGTGCCAACATCATCCTTGGGGGGCGTACTACCGACACGGCCGTGCTTGCGTGCTTCGCACTGATGCAGCGCGCGGCACCGGGTGCCGCGTGGCATGCGGCGAAAGTCGCCGAGTGCGGCGCGCAGTGCACCGTTTACCCGAGCCGCGGTGCCGGCGTGCTGTTCAGCATCGACGCGAACGGTTTCGAGATCGAGCCACTGAGCGTGCGAAATCGTTGCGATCCCGACAGCGTGTCGGCACACATGCTGTATGAAAACAGCGATCCGTTCCGGCTCACCGAGCCGGGCGGCGTACTCGATGTCACGCAAGCGGAATACGTTGCGCTGAACGATCGTGTGGTTCGCGTTACCCGTTCGCGGTGGGAACCCCAGCCGTACACGATGAAACTCGAAGGCGCCGGCGGCGGACGCTTTCAGACGGTCATGCTGATCGGTATTCAGGATCCCGACGTGTTGTGCCGCATCGACGAGTTTCACGACCGGATGCTGGCGGCGCTGTACGAGCGCACACGCAAGACCATCGGCGATGCGGCGGGTGACTTCCACATCTCGTTGCGCATGTATGGATGGAACGCGGTGTCCGGAGATAAACCGCCGCCCGGAACGCCGGTGCCGCGCGAGATCGGTGTGCTGTTCGTTGCGACCGCCGACAGCCAGGAGATGGCTTCGCAGATTGCGAAGGCCTGCAATGCGTACTTCTTCCATTTCCCGATCGTGATGGACAAGGAACTGCCGAGTTATGCGTTTGCGTTTTCTCCGGCCGACATCGACCGCGGCCCCGTGTACGAATTCAAGTTGAATCACGTGTTGGAAGCCGCGGATCCGATGCGGTTGGTGCGAACGCAGTGGATCGATCTGCGTAAGAGCGAGGGTGCGTGATGCCAACCGTAAGGCAGGTCTGCCGGCACGTGCGTTCAAAAAACGCGGGTCCCTATTGGGTGACGTTCGATCTGTTCTTCGATGGCGAGGAGAACTACCGGCGTTTCAGCAACGACTCCGCACTTGGGCCGGCGTTGTTTGCCCGGCTCTTCGGCGCCGATCCGCTGCTGGTGAAGCGATTTCCCGTTGCGCGACTCAACATGGTCAAGATTTCGTACGCGCGCTCCACGCCACAAGGTGGCATCGTGGAGCGCGACATGCACTGCGGGCAGCAGTTCGTAAGGCTGCTCGATGTCGAACTCGGGGGCCAATCGGATGCATGACAGGAGTACGAAGGTGCGACAACGCTCGAGCATCTTTGCCGTCATCGTGGGGCTGATCGCGATGATTGGTGTTGCTGGCGCGCGCGCCGACTATGTCTTCGGGTGGCCGTTTCAGGACGCGACCACACTCGAACCGCGCGGCGGTACCAGCCAGGGTCCGGACGTAACCTTGGCTACCGAGCCCAGCGACGCATGGCGCGCGCTCCAGCAACCCGGATTGAGTTCCCGCGAGCGCGATCGCCGGGCCATCCTGGCGATGGCGGGCGACTTTCGCGCGTCGTTCGACTTCCTCGAAACGGTGGAATTCACCGCTGGTGCAGGCCCCGCAAAACCGTATCGCTCGTGGGGTACCGAGCGCATCTACGTGGCGGACGATCGCGGCGACACGATCACGCTGCAGCACATCATCGTCATGTTCGTGGTGAAAGACGGTGTGACGGAAGGCCCGTTCGTGCAGAAACACTGGCGCGAAGACTGGCGCTACGATCCGGAATGGATAACGGAATATCGCGGCGGACAAAGCTGGGAGCGTCGCCGCTTGTCGCGTGCCGAACGCAAGGGCGCGTGGGCACAGGATGTATACCAGGTGGACGACACGCCACGGTATTCGAGTGTCGGCCGCTGGGAACACACGGCGGCCGCGTCGATCTGGACCGGATCGTCGACGTGGCGTCCGCTTCCGCGTCGCGAGTTCACGGTGCGCAACGACTATGACGTGCTTGTAGGTGTCAATCGCGCCACCGTGCTGTCGTCAGGCTGGGTACACGAACAGGACAACCTTAAACTCGTGCTCGATGAACGAGGCAAGCCTCGCGCCGACGCACCTTATGTTGCTCGCGAACTCGGCATCGATCGCTACGAGCGTATTCGGAATTTCGATTTCAGCGCGGGCGACACGTACTGGCAGAAGACGCAGGAATTCTGGCGCGTGGTGCGCAATGCGTGGACCAAAACACTGGATACGAATGCTTCGCTCGACATTTCCGACGAGTGCAACGGAAAGCCCGCTTTTGAGCTCACGTTCGACTACGCGGATCGGCTCCAGGCTGGTACGGCGGCGACGAATGAAGACTATGAGCGAACCGTCCACGAAGTGCTGAAGTGCACGGTGCAAGAACGATAGCGGCAGGAACGCGCGCTCAGTTGTGACAGGCACTCGTTTGCGGTGCCGACGATTGCGCCGTACGCCGAATGCGCTCTCGCCGCGGCGGCGGTGCGAGCACGACGGCAAGAAGCCAGCCGACAGCACAGCTTGCGCCGAACCAGAGCAGAAACGCAGGCCATTCGCTGTACGCGGCTAGCAAAAATCCAGGCGCAATGGCGGCGCAGCCGAACGCAATCCTGGTGGGTTTCGAAAACATCCGGGCGCGCTCTCCGCCGCCGCGTGCAACGGTGCGTACCCGTTTGGGATCGTGCAATGCCAGCATCGCGAGCATCGCCGCGCTGATAGCAGTGGCGCAGAGAAGTGCCATTCAACGTCGATTCCATGCGAATGCACGTGATGCCGCGATCGACAGCTTGTCCAGGCGTTCGCTCACCGTTGCCGGCGTTGCGATCTCTCGACTCCGCAGCGCGGTGCGCAGACAGAAGGCGCCGCCGATCACGAAGGCAAGGTCCATCGACAATACGGCGTGCAAGTCGGATGAGATCGCCGCCGTCCAGCCAGGTCCGCCAGCGAGCAAACGTAATGCGGGCGTGAGCAACAAAGCGAAGCCCAGCGCTGCCAACAACCACTGGCGGAGTTCGGCGACATCGTGAAGCCGCAAAGTCGCGAACACAGCCACGAGGGTTGCGGCGAACAACGCGATCACCATCGGCGGCTCCAATGCGGCGAGTCCCATCGCGCGGCCGATGAAGTAACCCCAAGCTGCGAGCGCGAGTGCCAGCGGCAAGCCGAAGCCGAGGCACGTAACAGCGCGTGTCATGCGGTGCCATGCGGGTATGGACGCGCGGCGCGTGGTCCACAACAACATTCCGGAGAACGTTACGTATGCGCTTGCGAATCCGAGCGCGAACCAGACGCCTTTGGAAGCAATGCCGGCAAAATTGCCGAAGTGCAACGGCGCCATGAGCGACGAGATCTTGCTGCCGAGCGACGGCTGCGTGCCGAGAAACGGCTTCTCGAGCAGTAACGCACCGCTACTGCCGTCGTATACGAGACTGCGGCCGTACAGCGCGCCTTCCTGGGCGGCGGTGAAGATGGTTATGCGCGCGTCGGCTCGGCCGTAGTGATCCACGATGATGAACGTCGGCGCGCCGGCGCGCTGCGTGGCGTCCGCGAGTACTCGATCGAAATCGGCGGGCGTCGCAGGCGCAGTGTTTTCCGGTGTAACGCTGCCGTTCAAGGTTTCCGACATGGCGACTTGATTGCCGCCGAACGCCACCATTGCAAGCGCAGGAAAGCCGACCGAACTCGTGAAGCTGAAGTAGCTGCCGGTGAACGCAAGGATGAATGCGAAGGGGAGATTCCATGAAGCGGCGATCACGTGTGTGTCGCGGCGCATCAGAAGGCCCTTTCGGTGCTTGCGCAGCGTGAACAGCTCGCGCAATAAGTGGCGGTGGATCACGAAGCCGGTCACTGCGGCTACGAGCATCGCGAGACCGAGTACGCCCGTTAGGAAGAAGCCGTAGGGGTCGGGTAGATGCAGGCTGATATGCAGATGGACGAGGAAGTCCGCCAGTGCATTCGGTGCATCGGCTTCGTCGATGTCGTCACCCCATCCTTCTTTCCGGTCCAATACTTCGAGCGTTTCAGGATGCAGGTCGAATTTTGTGCCGTATTCCTGCGGAAACGCCTCACCTTCGACGGGAACGTGATGATGGAAGAACGCCCGCAGCCGCCCGCCCGCGCGCGCGAACATCGTCAGCTCTTCGTGGTGTTCGGGCTTCACCGTTGCGGCCAGCTCGCGCAGTTTTGCGTCGACCCCAACGGGCCACTCATGGGGCGCGTTGTGCTGCAGCGGACTGGCCCAGTCATTGATCTCTTCCGCGAACACGGCGACGACGCCAGTGACGATCACGAGATACAGGAGGGCGCCAAGCAATATGCCGCTCCAGCCGTGAATGGCGAGCATCGTCTTGGCGCGTTGCTGCGAGACTTCCATCATGTCGAAGCGGCTCCGTTCAGATGCACCGTGATCGCGGCGGCGTTGGCGAGCAGCAAGCCCAGCGTCACCGCCCATGCGCGCTGCAGATTGCGGTCGAGGCAGGTATAGAAAAATACGACTGCCCAGATGGCCGGGAAGAACACCATCGGCAGGACGAGGTTGTCGATTTGAGCGGCGCCCTTCGGTATCCACAACACGCCGCCCGCCATGGCTGCAGCACTCGCAGCGAAACAGACAGGCCCGGCGAGCAGGCCGCGAGACCATTGGCGGACGCGTTGTGGTGACACTTCGGTTATCTTGTCGAAATGAGAATAATTCTCACTTTCGTTGCCGAGGTCGTCAATACGTTTGTCATTCAGTCCTCATCTCGGCGCGCCGAGACGCATCACCGCGTGTGCGAGCGCTGCGCCGACCCGGCAATGGGAACCAATCGCAGGTTCGCGCGACGCGCCAGCGACAGGTTTGCTTCCGCGAGTCGGTCGACGAGCCACTGCGCGGCATCGCATACCGAAGCAACGGCGTTCCCGGTACCGACGTAACGGCGCGTGAATGGCCGCGTCCGCGTGGTGGAACCCGCAGAGCTCGACTCGATGGGCATTCAGCCCGAGGTGTCGAACGGCGATGCGAACTCGGGAC
>CAZLDA010000272.1:0-6028 GCA_964557875.1 uncultured Pseudomonadales bacterium
ACCGCGGCTGGGTCCCCGACGGTGCAATTGCGCCGGTCGCGGCGATGCTCGGCATTCCTGCGGCCGATCTCGAAGGCGTCGCGACCTTCTATAGCCTGATCTTTCGGCATCCCGTCGGCCGACACGTGATCAAGGTGTGCGACAGCATCGCCTGCCACCTCACCGGCTACGACGAACTGCGCGACGCGCTGTCCGCCACGCTTGGCGTTCGCTTCGGCGAAACAACCCGCGACGGTCGCTTCACGCTGTTGCCGATCTGTTGTCTCGGTGCATGCGATCGCGGCGCGTGTCTGATGATCGACGACGACCTGCACGGCCCCGTCGAACCGGCGCAAGTCGCAAAACTGCTGGAGCCTTACGCATGACGTTGCGCAGCGCAGCCGATCCAAAATACATCCGTCCGCTGACGCGTCTGATAGACCGCGCAGACGGCCCGCTCGACTACGCCGGATACCAGGCCGAAGGCGGTTACGGCGCATTTCGCAAAGCCATTGCGCAACAACCGGCCGATGTGCAGGCAGTGGTAAAGGCATCCAACCTGCGCGGCCGTGGCGGCGCCGGGTTTCCCACAGGCGTGAAGTGGAGCCTGATCCCGATGGGACCGGACGCCGGCGCGAAGTACATGGTGTGCAACGCAGACGAAATGGAACCCGGCACTTTCAAAGACCGCCTGTTGATGGAGCAGGTGCCGCATCAACTGATCGAAGCGATGTTGATCGCGGGGTACGCCATTCAGGCAACCACCGGCTACATTTTCCTGCGCGGCGAATACGTCACTGCGGAGAAACGCCTCAACGAAGCACTCAAAGAAGCGCGCGCGGCCGGTCTCGTCGGCGCGAACATTCTCGGCAGTCCGTGGAGCTTCGAGCTCTACGTTCACACGGGCGCGGGCCGCTATATCTGCGGCGAAGAAACTGCCCTGATCAACTCTTTAGAGGGGCGGCGCGCCACGCCGCGCGCCAAGCCACCGTTCCCCCAGGTCGCGGGTTTGTGGGGCCGGCCAACGATCGTCAACAACGTCGAAACCCTGTCCAACCTGCCGCACATCCTCACGAACGGCGCGGACTGGTTCAAAAGCCTCTCGGAAGGCAAGAGCCCCGACAGCGGCACGAAGATCTATGGTTGTTCGGGTCGCGCGAACAAGCCGGGTTGTTGGGAGCTACCGATCGGCACGTCGGCGCGGGAAATTCTCGAAGCGCACGCCGGTGGCATGAAAGACGGACGCAAACTGAAAGCGTGGCTGCCCGGCGGCGGCTCCACCGACTTTCTGTTGCCTGAACATCTCGACCTCGCGATGGACTACGAGACGATTCAGAAAGCCGGTTCGCGGATGGGCACCGGATTGATCACGGTGGTTGCGGACAATCAGAGCATGGTCTCGGCGGTGCGTAATCTCGAAGAGTTCTTCGCGCGCGAGTCCTGCGGCTGGTGTACGCCGTGCCGCGACGGCCTGCCGTGGAGTGTGAAGATCCTTCAGGCAATCGAAGCAGGACGCGGACAAGCCGAAGACATCGAAGTTCTGAGCAAACTCACGCGCTGGCTGGGTCCCGGAAAGACGTTCTGTCCGCACGCGCCCGGTGCGATGGAACCGCTGCAGTCCGCGCTGAAGTTCTTCCGCGCAGAGTTCGAAGCGGGGCTCGCACCTGCGAGTGCGCCTGTTGGCAAAGCGGCCGCAAAAACGGCTTGAAACATTGGCGGCCTGAATAGCTCGGGTCTGAGAGAACTTTAGCAATGGCGATCATTCACGTAGACGGCAAGCAGTTCGAAGTCGATCCGGCAGACAACCTGCTGCAGGCGTGCTTGAGCCGCGGAGTGGACCTACCCTACTTCTGCTGGCATCCGGCGCTCGGGAGCGTCGGTGCGTGCCGGCAATGCGCGGTGAAGATCTATCGCGACGAGAACGACAAAGTCGGCCGTCTGGTCATGGCGTGTATGACGCCCGCGGCTGACAACACACGCATCACAGTGGCCGATCCGGAGTCGAAGGAATTTCGCGAAGGCATCATCAGCCTGATGATGACGAACCACCCCCACGACTGCCCGGTGTGCGAAGAAGGCGGCCACTGTCATCTGCAGGACATGACAGTAATGACCGGCCACTACCGCCGGCAATATCACTTCACGAAGCGTACGCACCTCAACCAGGATCTCGGACCGTTCGTCGCGCACGAAATGAACCGTTGTATCGCGTGCTATCGCTGCACTCGCTTCTACAACGATTACGCGGGCGGCACTGACTTTGGTGTGTTCGGTTCGGCGGCGCATGTCTACTTCGGCCGCGAACAATCGGGCACGTTGCAGAGCGAATTCTCAGGCAACCTCACCGAGATCTGCCCGACCGGTGTGTTCACCGACAAGACGCACTCGGAACACTACGCGCGCAAATGGGACATGCAGTTCGCACCGAGTATCTGCGCCGGTTGTGCCGTGGGTTGCAACATCTCGCCCGGCGAGCGCTACGGCGAAGTGCGACGTATCGAAAACCGTTATCACGGTGAACTGAACGGCTACTTCCTCTGCGACCGCGGCCGCTTCGGCTACGGTTACGTGAATCGCAAAGACCGTCCGCGCAAACCGCTGCTGAAGCGCGACAACGCGCTCGCGGCCGTCTAGGTCGCTGACGCCGTCGCTCGGGTGCGACAGCTGTTGGCAGCCGGCAAACCGATCGTGGGTATCGGTTCGCCGCGCGCCAGTCTCGAAGCGAACTTCCGCCTGCGCGGGCTGGTGGGCGCGGCGGCGTTCTCGAGCGGTATGACGCGCCACGACGCCGAACTGACCGGCGCCGTGTTGAAGGTTCTACGTGAAGGCCCCGTATCCGCCGCGACCATCCGCGCCATCGACGATGCCGACGCGGTGCTCGTGCTCGGCGAAGACGTACTGGCCACCGCGCCACGCGTTGCGCTCGCGCTGCGTCAGGCGGCGCGCGGCAAATCGTTCGAAATGACGCGCGACAAAAAGGTACCGGACTGGCAGGCCGAGTCGGCCGCGGACATCGCGCAACACGAACGCTATCCGATCTTCATCGCAACGCCGGCTGCCACCCGTTTCGACGACATCGCCAACCTCACGCTACGCCTCGCGCCGGAAGCCATCGCACAACTCGGCTTCGCGGTGGCGAACGCAATCGACGGCGTCGCGCCGCGTGCATCGGCGAACGATGCAGATGTCGCCGCCATCGCGAATGCGCTGAAAGGTGCGAAGCGACCGCTGATCGTCTCTGGCACGGGTCTTGGCTCAACCGACGTCATTCACGCGGCTGCAAACATCGCGTGGGCTCTGCATAAACAGAACCCCGCCGTATTGCTGAGCCTCGCCGTGCCGGAAGCCAACAGTCTGGGTGTGGCGCTGTTCGGCGCGAAGCCGTTGGAAGATGCGCTGGCGCGGATCGGCGGTGAAGAAGCAGTGATCGTCGTGCTCGAAAACGACCTCGAGCGTCGTCTGCCGCAAAAGGCACTCGAACCGCTCGCCCGATCGCGCCTGATCGTGCTCGACCATCAGATGACGGAAACGGCACGTCGTGCCGAAGTCGTGCTTCCTTCGGCGAGCTTCGCCGAAGCAACCGGCACGCTCGTCAACATGGAAGGCCGCGCGCAACGCTACTTCCAGAACTTCGATCCCGCGTACTACGACCGCTCCGTCGAAACGCTGGAAGCATGGCGCTGGCTGGGCCGCATTGCGGGTGGCAGCGAAGAGTCTGAGAACCTCGACGACGTGCTCGCAGAACTCGAGGCGGAGCTGCCGCAATTCAAAGGCGTTACGGAAGCAGCGCCGGGTGCGAAATTCCGAATGCACGGCATGGGTCTCGCGCGTGCACCGCACCGCCAGTCGGGCCGCACCGCGGCGCGAGCCATCGTGTTCGTGCACGAACCGCGTTCGACGAAAGATGTGGACACGGCATTGAACTTCTCGATGGAAGGTTACAACGGCACAGGAGCTGATGACCGTCCCCCGGAACTACTGCCGTTCGCGTGGGCGCCGGGTTGGAACTCGCCGCAGGCATGGAACAAATTCCAGACCGAAGTCGGCGGAGCATTGCGCGGCGGCGACCCCGGCGTCCATCTGTTCGAAGCCAAACGCGAAGCGATGCCTCGCTATTTCTCGCCAACAGCCGTGCAGAGGGGCAACGGCCTGGCGCTGATCCCGCTGCACGAACACTTCGGCTCCGAGGAACTGTCGAATCTCGCCGAGCCGATTCAAGCTCGTATCGCGAAGAGCTTTGTAGTGTTCAACGCGCTCGATGCGCAGCGGCTCGGTTTCGACGATCAGAGCCTCGCGCGAATCACCATTGGCGGCGTCACGGCGAATCTCGTGGTCAGAATGCGCCACGATTTCCCGAGCAACGCCATCGGCGTGCCGGTGGGCCTGCCGGGAGTGCCACCGTTCGAACCGTCGACGCCTTGCAGCGTCGCGAAAGGAGGTTGACCGGTGTTCGACTGGATCACACCCGAACTCGGCGCAATCTTCTGGGGCATGTTCAAGGCCGTGGTGATTCTCATCGGCGCCATCGTTGCCGGTGCACAGATGATCTGGGCCGAACGACGCCTGCTCGCACTGTGGCAAGACCGCTACGGCCCGAACCGCGTGGGTTGGTTCGGCCTGCTGCAGGTGCCCGCCGACATGGTGAAGATCTTCTTCAAGGAAGACTGGATTCCACCGTTCGTCGACAAAGCCACGTTCCTGCTCGCACCTGCGCTTGCGATCGGCCTGATGTTGCTCGCGTTCGTACTGGTGCCTTTCACACCGACCTGGGTGGTGGCATCGCCGCAGGACGGCGTGCTGTTCTTCTTCGCGATCGCGGGCCTCGCGGTTTACGCGGTGATGCTCGGCGGCTGGTCGTCGAACAGCAAATACGCTCTGCTCGGCGGCCTGCGTTCAACCGCCCAGATGATCTCGTACGAAGTGTTCATGGGTTTGTCGCTGATGGGCGTTGTGATGGTCGCCGGCAGCTTCGACCTTAACGAAATCGTCGCGGCGCAGCGCGATGTGTGGTTCGTCATTCCGCAGTTCTTCGGCTTCTGCGTGTGGGTGCTCGCCGGCATCGCCGTGATTCACCGCACGCCGTTCGACCTTCCGGAAGCGGAAGCGGAACTCGCCGCGGGATATCACACCGAATACTCGGGCATGAAGTTCGGCATGTTTCTCGTCGCCGAGTACGTCGGCATCGTGTTGATCTCATCGCTGACGGTCACGCTCTTCTTCGGCGGCTGGCAGCCGCCGTTCAACATCGACAAGTGGGTTCCGCTGCTCGGTGAGATTCCGTTCATCTGGTTTGCGATGAAGGCCTGCGTGTTCATGGCCGGCTTCATTCTGTTGCGCGCATCGCTGCCGCGACCACGTTACGACCAGATGATGGCGGCGGCGTGGAAAGTCTGTCTGCCGCTCGCCCTCATCAACCTGTTGGCGACCGCGGCATTCGTGTTGTGGCGCACTCCCGGAGCCTGATCGAATGAATGCCCTCCTGTCAGTGCTCAGCGGTATCTGGTCGCAGTTCCGGTCGATCGGCATGGTGTTCATGCACACGTTCCGGCCGCGCGACGTGCAGATGTACCCCGAAGTACCGGTGCCCGTGCCGCCGCGTTATCGCGGCCGCATCGTGTTGACGCGCGATCCCGACGGCGACGAACGCTGTGTAGCGTGCAACCTGTGCGCGGTCGCGTGCCCGGTCGGTTGTATATCGCTGCAGAAGGCCGAGCGTCCCGAAGACGGCCGCTGGTATCCCGAGTTCTTCCGCATCAACTTCTCGCGCTGCATCTTCTGCGGCCTGTGCGAAGAAGCGTGCCCCACCACCGCCATTCAGCTGACCCCGGACTTCGAGATGGGCGAGTACAACCGGCAGAATCTCGTCTACGAGAAAGAACACCTGCTCATATCGGGGCCGGGCAAATACCCGGACTACAACTTCTATCGCGTCGCGGGCATGTCGATCACCGGCAAGGCCAAAGGCGAAGCGCTGAACGAAGAACCTCCGGTCGACTACAAGAGCCTGCTGCCATGATCGATATCGGCTTCTATGTCGCATCATTCGTCG